>DAOTTJ010000097.1:0-3530 GCA_034437695.1 Ktedonobacteraceae bacterium | reverse complement strand
CTCTACGTAGAAACAAGTCTACACTGCTTCTATTTAGAAGAAGCTAATAGACGTTTAAGAACGTGTAAAGAAGAATGTATCCAGGCACCCTATATATGCAGACCATTGTGATTACACTCTCTTCTAAGAAGAACGGTAGAAACGAGAGAATTGTGTTATCGTTTACTCAGTAGTCTGGGCTTAATCGAGATCGACTGCGGCCAGACCGTGTGAGCCGAGGATGCTGGAGAGTTCGCCGCTGTGATGGATGTCGTGTTCGAGCACATGCCAGTTGAGAGATGCGGCTCTCCTAGAGAGAGTTCGTAGTACTCGCGCACACTGATAGATATATCAAAGACCTCACGCGTATGAGCCGCGCAGCGCAGGCGGTTCAGTTGCGCCGTACGCTCTACCGCTGTTGCCAATGAACCCATTTGTGTCTTCGACGATTAACTCGCGAGCAGCGCCGCGATCGTACATAATGACCGGAGTTCCCAGGGACATAGCCTCAAGCGTGACGTAGCCAAAGGGTTCATGCCATTTAATAGGAAAAAGCAGGGCCTGCGCGTGCAACAACCGCTTCTGCAAAACTTCTTGTGACACCAGACCATGATAGCGAATATTTGCATGCTCTTGCAGAAGCGGTTGTATCTGCATCGCAAAATAAGGCATCATAGCAGCGAGAGGTGCGCCATAGATATCCAGGGATTTTCCCAGCATAACGGCCACCTCAATAGCATCTTCAACGCCTTTACTGGGATCAATCCTGCCAACAAAGACCAATCCACCATCGTGTATCGCGCTGCACGCGGGCAGCGCCTGCGTACCAAGTCGATGATAGATCGTCTCGCATACAGGATAGTAGGACTGCCACGCCTGCGCATTGGCCTGAGAGCCGGCAACCAGGTGAAGCTGCTCCTTCTGTTCACAATAGACCATTAAGACTTCAGCAACGTCCGTCTTAGAAGGTTGCTTGAAATAGAAAGTGGCCTATAGCTTGTTTGGCAAACAAGCTATAGGCCTTCACCTCATCACGTGAGAGGAGTGTGCGCTTGCCACGTCCTGGAGACGCCACAGGACGGGAGCGCAAGCAGATCAAAGGGATCAGGAGTTAGGGAACGAATTTAAGGGTGAGTCCAGGTATACGAACCAGTGTCGTACTGGAGGCCACTCTTTTGGTAGGTAAATGAGTACGTAATCACCTGTCCTGAACTCATGCCGCCTGCCGTATACTCCCAACGTGCCGTACTGCTATTATAGGTCATGTAGACATTCTGCTGGGTTTGACCGGGGACAGTATAGTGCAGAATGACATAGCCTGCTGTCCAGCCGGAGGGAGCGAACCAGAACTGGCCCTGTGTCGAGCTGACACTGCTTGCACCCTGACTGAAACCGCCGCTCGGAGTGGGAGTCGGGGTTGTGTGGGGCGGCGTTGGCGTTGGTGTTGGTGTTGTGCCAGGAGACGTAGGCGTTGGCGTTGGCGACCCGCCTCCTGAAGCAGGTCCAAAGGTTATTTTAAAGCTAGCTCCTTTATCCTGAAAGGTGCTGGTTGGATCATCGTAAGCGTAGCTGTAGGCATAAGGGCAGCTACTCTTGAAGTAAGAGGCGTAATTAACCGGCCAGTTTGAAGGATTACACGTCGCAGATGTCCCATAGGCCCCACGACAGCAATACTGATCGGTACCGAACTCTTCACAGGCACTCTTGCAGGCGACAATCCGTCCACTTGCATCGGTGACCCGTAACACGGAAGGACAATTGGGGTTCAGATCTGTGCCACAGCCTGCGACGCCACACCAGAACACATTGCCGGGCGTGGGTTGCGCTCCTGCGACGGGGGTAACAGTCATTGGAATGTTAAAGCCATCGACAAAACTGACATCGTAGAAATCGTTGCCCGAGGCACCCCCCAGGGTAAACTCGGCCAGGCTCGCGGGTGGTACACCACCTGCGCCATTGCAGCTCAAGACGCCACCGCAATCGCCCGTTTCACACGTACCGACGCCCGAGCCATTGAAATTGCAGTAAGTACGTCCCCAGAAGCGTCCACCCCAGGTATCGGGGACCGTGACAGAAGTGGTTGCTCCGGGAGCCATAGCCCAGCCACCATTGCCGGGTGCAATCTGGCCTGAGTTTCCCAAGGCACCAGCCCAGACCGTCTGTGAGGTGTTATTGACAAAGGTAAAGGTGCGCGTTCCTGCGGCTTTTGCTGGTGTCACATTGGGAGAAACAATCCCAGCAATGGCAAAGAACAGAGCCATCGAGGCCACGAGAACGATGAGCGTTAAGACTCTCGTAGACTTTTTCATGATGTTGCAAACCTCCATGCTGAAGTAAATGCACGCTATCCTTGTGGTATCTCCTGGTCAGATTGACACTTGCAAGCTATCTGCAAGCGCAACAGACCGCGCGAGATACAGCATTCTCTTCAAAGTTATGTCTGGTGCTAGCGAATCTGGCAAACGTAGACGCGGTCGACCAGAGACGCGATAGCAGGGCCTTAAACAATGCAGGTCGCGGGGTAAGTGGCATACGCTCTGGGGGTTCCTGAGGAGGCAAAGGTTAGCGTGCGGTGCGCACAGACTCAGCATCAACGAGCAGCAATCAGCGATTACCAGCGTGTGTAATACTGTTCGTTTCTGAAAAGAAGGAAAGCTAACATCCCTGTTGTCCATACGCAAAGAAAATCCTTTCCTGTGGCAGAATGGACATACTGAGTCAATCAACGACTCCTGCTACGGAACACTCCGAGGCAACAACTAGCTACGATTCATTGCCTAGCTACCTGCACGAAACTACTGGTTTTCTTTGCGCCTGACGACTCCTTTCGCAGCAAAACGGACGACATCATGACCTGATGATAGCAACTACATAGCCTTTTACCTAAAAGGACGAGGAAAACGCTTGTAAGGGTAGGGATACTCCTGACAGAAAAATCGGTCTGCCACGAAGATGTGTACGCTTTCTTTCTCTCCAGAGACTGCGCCTGATGAATTCCACAGGCGAGAAGCGTACGACCTCTCAATGAAACCGGTTCCACAAAAAACTATAACCCAGAAACGGTTTACTGTCAAGACTTTGGTGGTTTGCAGCAGGGCTGTTGCAAAGTCGCCCTGCCGCCTGCGGTGGCGAGCAAAAGAGGGAAGAAAGGTTTGTGCAAGGACGCCCCTCTTCCCTGTCCCCCAGACAGGGTGCAGGGACGCTGCGCTCCCTGCACCCTCGCCTTGCCATTTAGATTCCCGACTTTGCAGCAGCCCTGGGTTTGCGGGCGCAAGATTTAGCAGTTTTTTCTTGCTGGCCCCCACCTGGCAACTAAGCGCATTATAGAACGTTTCCGACTAAATTGTCGCTTGATTGGTTATCTCATCTATTATAGAGATCACACCCATTTCTGGCTTTTATTTCTCTGTGGCGTCCAGGCTGAATAAGCCTGGCAAGCTACTTTAAGATGCACTAGTACTATTTTGCACGGTAGAGATTTAAAAAACCATTTTATGATTCTTAATTGTTTAATATTTAAAATAAAGATGGATTGACATTTCACATGTTTT
>DAOTTJ010000096.1:0-12691 GCA_034437695.1 Ktedonobacteraceae bacterium | reverse complement strand
GTGTTCCGCCCGCTTAGAGCAAAGGAATAGCTGAAATAGATCCTCGATGTAAGATTACATGTGACAGGAATTCACTGTGCTCGCTAGCACGTGTCGGTACCTGTCCAAAGAGAACAATGCACACCACGCCATAGGCAGCAAATTTGGTGTAGCAGAGGGTAATGGTAGCACTAAATGGGGGCGCTGTAAAGTCTTTTGGGTGAGAAGTC
Organism: Ktedonobacteraceae bacterium; assembly: GCA_034437695.1. GTDB lineage: Bacteria > Chloroflexota > Ktedonobacteria > Ktedonobacterales > Ktedonobacteraceae > Paraktedonobacter. The sequence continues at coordinate 12,482 of DAOTTJ010000096.1, read as the reverse complement.
ACGGTACTTCATTCTCGACGCGACCGAACATGGTCTCTGCGCTAAAGACAGCATGCTTTTTAGCAGGTGTGAGACCTGGGCGCGAGAAAAACGTCCTAAAAAGAGAGCTATAGCACAGAAATCTCATTGTAACTGCTATACACTGAGCCACAAAGCAAGGCTTCAGTTCAGACTTTTTCTCGTTCTGTTGCCGATTCTTCCGGGAGGGGTAGGATGGACAGTTTGTGAGAAGGTGGAGTGAGTGAACAGACGATACCAGCATATTTTAGGAGTTATATATGAAGGAACCCGTTTTTCTGGCGCGTGCAGGGTATTGGCTTGACGAGCGTATACAGAGGGCTAGTAGAACAGGCGAGCTGGCGGGTAGAAGCGTCGGGCTTCTGCTGGTGATGAGTATTTTCCTGGTGAGCGCCTGTTCTAGTCCCTTTGGGGGCAGCACCACGCCTACGCAAAGCGTCAGTCCTACCCTGGCGGCGCAGTCTCTGAGTAATATAAAATGGTGTGGAAAGCCGCTGATGGTTTTTCGCGATGAAGGGGCCTATACGCCGACGCCACAACCGACGGTAGGAGCTACGCCGACCGGTACGGTGGTGCCAGGCGCGACGGCGACTCCAGCGCCTGGACCCGGCACGGCGACGAGTGTCACCGATTGGGCGACGATGAAAGCTAATCTCGGTTTTACGATTTATTTACCGGCGATGGTTCAGAGTGGAGCATGCCTGGTGAGCGCTCAAGCTACCATTCACGATCCAATCTTTGGCGGTAGCTTTACGATTGGCTATCTGCTTCCCGACGGCGCACCATTGAGTTTTTCCGAGGCCCCCTTAAAATCGCAGGACACAACGTTTGAATGTAATGGGGGAGGAACACCGACGCCGACGAGCAGTCAGAATCAGAAGACGCCGACCGCCTCTCCCACGGCGCAACCCAGTCAGTTGTGCTCCGGGGCAAAGAATACGACGAATGTAGTACTCTCAGGCTCGGGTACTACGGTGCAGTTGCAACAAATTTTTGACAATTTGCAGCCAGATATCGACTGGATTCCTGCATCCTGACAGGCGATGATCCGGCTGGGAACAAACAAGGAGACTATGGCACATGCAACAGAGATGTCCAGCTTGTGGAAGCGCTGCGAATGGCCAGAGCCGTTTCTGCACCAACTGCGGAACGGTTCTGCCCGCTGTTCAGCCCTATCGTCAGTCGTGGGAGGCCGCTCCTGCTCAGGAAGCGCTCCCACCGTGGGCGCAGACACAGGGCAATGTATATCAACAGCAGCAGGCGGGGTATCAGCAGCCAATGGGGGGAAATAGTGCTAGTGATGGCGGACTGGGTTTTGGCGGCCAGGGCGACACGACTGCTAAGAAGCTGATTGCTATCGTCGCGGCGGTCGCGTTGGGCGCTCTCCTCCTTCTGATCTTGTGTATTGCTCTGGCCATAGTTGTCCCGATCCCCGGTGTACGTACTTTCTTCCTGATCATAGCAATCCTGCTGATCATCATCCCGTGGATCATTATCAGCCGCATCAGGCGTCTGATTCGCCGGACGCTCGGGGAGGCGCGGTGGTTTTTTTAAGAGACGTATAGGCCTAGCCATACTCGACGCTCTAGCGGCAGTTCTGCTATAATGGCAACAGTTTTGCACACGAGAACACATACAAATTGTATACGCCATCAAGGGGAGGAACTTTTGTTATGGATAAATGTCCCTACTGTGGTGCCGACACCCGGCCGGGAGATAATTTTTGTTTAAATTGCGGCAATCGTTTACCAGCGCCACAGCCTGTGGGTGAGGCGACCTTACCAGCCGATAATGGCTGGGTGCCGCCAACGGTTGCGGCCGAGAGTGGTCCAGCCAGCCATGACGCCCCTACTATTCAAGCGGAGATGCCGGTCTTTCCAACCATTGAGAATCCAGCGCGTCTGACGCTGCGCACAGATAACGGTGAGGTTTTGCCGGATTATGTCCTTGATAAACTGAAAGTCAATATTGGGCGTGCGCCGAGTAGCGACATTCTCTTATCAAAAGACAAACTTACTTCTCGCACTCATGCGACCATTCGTTATGAAGAGGGGGAATACCTTTTGCAGGATGAGGGAAGTGCCAATGGTACTTTTGTCAATGGTCAGCAGTTAGAGGAGAAGACTCCCTATAAATTGCGCAATGGGGACCATGTGGGCATTGGTGAATATGAGTTGATTTTTCATGCGTATGTCGCCAATGGCGTGGATATTGAGAGTATGCCGACAATGATGGTCAGTGCTGGTGGTGGACAGACATATGCGACTCACGATGATCCTCTGTTGACCAGCACGACGAGCGATGAGTTTGGGACGCGTCCGTGGGATGGGGATCTCAATGGTTTTGCGAAAAAGGAAGAGAGTGCGGCAGTCGCCTCTGCGGTCGCGACCGAAGCGCCACCACAGGAAGCGGTTGCACCTGTCGCTGTCGCTGCGCCGGTCAAGGTTATCGAGCAATCGCCGGTTCCTGTGGCAGTCGCGGCGTCTAATCCCGTGGCTACGGTCAGCCCTCCATCGCCGTTTGATACCGGCGGCGTGACATTTAACCGCTTGACGAGCTTGCCGCAGCCGCAACTGCCCGATGTGGCTCCCTTGATGGCTGCTCTCTCGGCCCTTGATGGTCAGGTAGCTTCGCTTCAGGAGCAGTTAAACTCCACGCAGGACGCGATGCGCAGCCACGATGCCGAGATCGCGCAGACGACCGGTCAGTTGCGTCTGGGTGTACGTCGCGTCTCTGAGCGCATGGATAATACCATCGCCGAAGTTGCACGTAGCCGCGAACAGCTGGCATGGGCCGAATTGCTGCAATTGATGGAAGATGTGATGAACAATCCTCGCGATATCGAGTATGTGACCAAACTGGCCCGTAAAGCGCGTGAGTTAAACAAAGTTTTCCAGATTCACCAGAACGGACTCAATACCCTGGCGGAATGTACCAGCCTGTTGCGCAGCTTAATCGGCGAATAAGTCTGTATGCGATGATCGAGTACAAGCAAGCGGCAAGGGTGTTTCCTTCGCAGGAGAGGGACGCCCTTGTCTGAAGCCTGGTGAAGGGGTCTGGCAGTGTTTGCAAGCGGATATATTCATGTATACACAGAACTATGATGCAATTGTGATTGGAGCAGGCCTGGGTGGCTTGCTCAGTGCCGCACAGTTGCTTCAGCAGGGGAAAAAGGTTATAGTTATCGAGCGTCTTCCCCATGCGGGTGGGCGTTTTACTGCCAAGACGTTTCAAGGGACCCAGATTAGCACTGGGGCTGTTCATATGCTGCCCTTTGGGAGCAGTGGTGTGCTGGCGCAGATGCTCAGGCGGCTACACATTGCACATCGCATCTTTGATGCCGATGTCTTTGGTTCATTCCATGTGCGTGGGAAGCAGGTGTGTGCGCGTGGTCTGTTGGGTATGTTGAAGGTGTTGGGTTTACGCCAGTTTCTCTGGTTTCTGCGCGTCGGCTATCTGATGTTTTTCAAACCGGTGCCTGTTGCGGAGCGCGACCTGCCGTTTGATACCTGGCTGGCCCGGCGTATAGATGTAGAGCGCAATCCCGAGCTGGTGGCCTTTTTTGCCAGTATCTCGCGTTTTGCTCTGAGCCTGGAACTGTACCAGGTTGCCACGGAGGAAGTTGTACGCACCACCAAACATATGTTTCGTTTTGGTGCTCCGGGCATTCTGGAGGGTGGGTGTGGTGCCCTGACCGGGGAGTTGGAGCAGGAGCTGCGTGCGCGGGGGGGCGAACTGCGCCTGCGGGCCGATGTTTTGCAGATCCTCCATTGCGCTGGCCAGGTTACCGGGATACGGGTCTTTTCGAAGGACAGCGGTGAGGAGGAGTTTTTCCAGGCACCGCTGATTGTCAGCGATATTGGCCCGCGTGCGACCAGCGCTTTGCTGGAAAATCAGCAGGTCAAGCAGGCTGAAGTGTTAAAGGCGCAGCGCGAACAGCCGGCAGCAAAAGTTCAGCAACCGGAGGCTATCGGACTAAAAGTCCATCTGCTGAGCGATGTTTCGCTCATTCCGCATAAAGGCATCATGTATTGCCTTGATACGCAGCGTATCGCTGGCATGGTCCAGCCGACCAATGCCGATCCGCACCTGGCCCCTGTGGGCAAGCATCTGCTGATCAGCCATCAGGTTATTCAGAGTCAGAACATCGAAGAGGAGAAGGCGTTGGCTCTGGCCGACCTTCAGCAGCTCTTTGGCGAGGCGTTTACTCGTCATTGTCGTGTCCTGACTATGGGGGCCTATCGTGGCGAGTGGCCCGTCAATCGTCTTGCTCAGGGGACCGATGTCGAGACCGTCACCTCGCTGCAAGGTCTCTACCTGGTGGGCGATGCGGTCAAGCCTTCGGGCTATCTGATGGTTGAGGGCGTAGCTCAGAGCGTCAATCTGTTTCTCGATCTGATGGAAGAGCAACAGCGTCTGCCTGACGTTTCTCATCCTCCTCTAACGCGTCATGTGTCTGCGCCTCCTTCCCGGCTGAATGCTCTGCGCTGGCTGTGGGAAGCGCCAGGGAATTCGTAGCTTCTCTGCTGGCGTGTTTTGTTTTATTAATAGGTAGAGCATTCAATGCGGATAAGGTGGCTCCATGAGTACACATCTTTCACCACCCAGCTATTTGATCGAAGGGAAGACGCCGCTCCAGGGGACGGCTCGGATCAGTGGTGCCAAGAATGCTGCGACGAAGATGGTGATTGCGACGCTGCTGACGACTGATGCATGTACATTGCGCAATGTGCCGTTGATCGGCGATTTCGATCTGGCCCTAGCTCTGTGCGGCGCGATGGGTTCGCAGATTGCTCTGGACGACCATACGCTGGCGATCCAGACGCCTAATCTGAATAGCTCGGTCGTTTCGACCGAGGTGGGTGGTCTGAACCGCCTGGCGATCCTCGCGGTGGGTCCGCTGTTGCATCGCTGTGGCGAGGCCGATATCCCCATGCCTGGCGGCGATCGCATCGGTTTGCGCCCTATCGATTTCCATATCAATGGCTTAAAGTTGATGGGTGCTGAGGTCACCGAGCGCCTGGGACGCTATCACTTCCAGACGCCTCGTGGACTGCACGGTGCGACTATCACGCTACCCTTTCCTAGCGTGATGGCGACCGAGAATTTCCTGGTCACCGCTTCGCTGGCTAAAGGCGTGACCGTCATTGAGAATGCGGCGACCGAGCCAGAGATTACCGATCTTATCAAGCTTCTGCAAAAGATGGGGGCAATTATCGAGCTTAAAACCGATAGGCGCGTGGTGATCGAGGGGGTTGATCGTCTGCGTGGAGCTAGCCACACGCTGCTCAGTGACCGCAACGAGGTGGTTTCGCTGGCGATCGCGGCCTATCTGACCCACGGCAACATCTATCTGCGCGGCGCACAGCAGGATACTTTGCTGACCTTTCTCAATACACTGTCAAAGATGCGTCTGCATTTTGAGGTTGATGACGAGGGCATTCGTTTTATCAGCGACGATCGGCCTCCGCCCGCGATTGCTCTGGAGACCGATGTCCATCCTGGTTTTATGACCGACTGGCAGCAGCCCTTCACGATTCTGCTCACTCAGGTCGATGGGATGTCGGTGGTACACGAGACGATTTACGAAGATCGCTTTGGCTATACCAGCGCACTGCGCGGGATGGGGGCGCATATTGGTCTCTATACCAAGTGCCTGGGCGAGATTCCCTGCCGTTTCCGCGAGAAGCAGCATGTCCATAGCTGTGTTGTGCGTGGTCCGACGCCGCTGCGCGGCACGACGCTGAATATTCCCGATATACGCGCCGGGTGTTCATATATTCTGGCTGCGCTCTGTGCGCATGGGACTTCGCGGGTCTTCGGGATCGAACATATCGAGCGCGGCTACGAAGACCTTCATCTCAAGCTGAGCGGACTGGGCGCAAAGATCGAGCGCATCGAGGGCGAGGCGTAGAAGCCCGCGATCTGGGAGCACCATCTATCGGACGCTAGTCTGGCCGATGACGCTCCCAGACCTTCAGCGCGTCATTTTCTGATCAGCTTAGCTTGACCAACTGGCGCGGACTTCGCGGAGCTGTTCGGGGGTCAGGATACGGAAAAGGATGAGCAGGCTCTCCAGGTCGTATTCGAGACCGATGGCGTGGAGTTCCTGACGAATGCGCCCGAGGGCGGTGATCTGGATGGTTGAGATCATGCCGTAGCTCACCAGACTGGCGGCCAGCAGTTGGTCAGGGGTGAGCAGCTTGAACATCAGCAGGATTTCGCCCAACTGATAGTTGAGATCGACGCCGCGCAGCATGCGCTGGACGTGTTGCGCGACCTGTAGGCGCTCCTGGGGTACAAGGTGACCTTCCAGCAGGACGCTGCCCAGCGAGCGCGTTGCGCGACCACTTAGAATCTGGGTCTGCGGCGGTTGAGGCGCAGGTGCCATCGGTGGCAGACTTTTGACTATGTCGAGGAGGGTGTCGTCGGTGGTGGTCCTGACTTCGGGACGGCGACCCAGTACCTGCTGTAAGCTGGCGTGCATCTGCTCGACCTGGATGCCGTTCTCTTCGTCGTTCAGTGGAGAAGCCTGGCCAGGAATGCCCTGGATACCGGACGAGCCGAGGGTGAGCATTTCCCGGTCAAGACCGTTCTGTGAGCTGGTGGCTGCGGCCAACGGCGGGAGTTCGCCCTGGACCTCGCGGGCGGCTGTCATTTCGACCGGTGACTCGCGCATCGGTGAGAGTGGACGGAGTGTATGCATACCAGAGTCGTTGTTAAACAGGCGCGTATCCGCCGCGTACGCCTGGCTGTAGCCGTTTGACTGCTGTGTGCCGACTGACTGTTGTTGCTGCACTGGTGGCGTTGGTTGGGCCTGCTGCAAAATGCTCATCGGCTGGCGGACCTGGGGTTCGGGTCCTTGCGCCAGGGCAGCGCGTCGCTTCTCGATCTCACGCTCGAATGGCACGTCCTGAATCGGGGAGGCTCGCAGTTGTCCGTTCACGGCGGGTGCCTCGGGGACAGGTCGCTGGGTGTTCTGCGTCGAGCGATTGTACGCCTCGTCGAGCCGAGCGGCTTGTAAGAACTGGGCTTGTAGCTCCTGCAACTGTTGCGGATCGACGTTGAGTGCAGGTTGCGCGGCTGAGTTTTGTGTATTTCCATGCATAGCTGAAGCTGGCTGACTCTCGCGCAACAGGCGCGAGAGTTGGTCGAGTCCAGACTCCTCACTGTTTGTGCGGAGGCCAGGGGTCGACAGCGGCGTATAGTCCATCATTCCGGGCTGGTTAAACTGTCCCACGGCGGGTAGCGCGACCGAGGCCTGACGCATCTCTTCGCGGCTCGGCGCATTGGAGGACGAGTAGTCAGCTTCTGCGAAGCGCTGACTGGCCTGCGGACGTGGCTGAACCTCAGGGGTCTGATAGAGTGTATTTGGCAGCGGTGGGACCGTGTTCTGGCTGGTCCAGTTGGGTTCGAGCGATGACGACGCGCTGCGCGTGCTTGGATAGATGACGGCGCGGATCTTGTCGGTAAAGGTTGAGTGACCGGTGCGGGGCTGATCGGCTGTGGGGCGAGCCTGTTGCGCGAACACTGGCGATTCTTGGGGTGGCTGGACCTGCTGTGGGCGCGGCTGATTGTTTGGCGCTGGTTGAGCGCTATACTGCGTGCTATAGGCTGGGTTATTGGACACTGGAGGTGGCGCTGGTTGGACGGGTGGCGCGTAGGATGGCTCCTGGTTGCGGTAGACTGGAGCAGCTTCTGCGGTGTTGATGATCTGGGTCGGGCGAGTGACCGTGTTGGCAGTGTATGGCAGCGGGACCCGCGCTCGCACGGCGTCTACCAGCTTGCCCAGTCCTGACGGACCATCGACCTCCAGGTCGGTTGTGATGGTCTGGATCTGTATATGTTCTTCCGGGTCGTCTGGACCGTAGCCGCCTAGATTGCTACAGCGAAATGTAAAAACCTGGACGCCACGCCCTCGTCGTTGCGCGTCCAACGCCACCCAGAACTCGCGGCGTCCGGCCTGGGCCTGAGCCAGGTTGACCATAACCAGACGTACGGGGAAACGCGCAATCGCGTCAAAGACTTCTACCGCAGTACGAGACGTGTGAACTTCGTAGCCTGCCAACCCGAGTTCGCCCGAAAGTAGTGCAGTGAGTTGTTGATCTCGCTCAAAAAGAAGTATATGAGGCGCACCACTATTAACATTCATACCAGCACTTCCTCCAGTTTTTCTCGTCCTACATTTCAAACTTTTGGCACGCTTGGCGGCTGTGCCTTGCTCGACTTTTACCGATGTTGGGGCTTAGTATAGCACACAACCGGTGACGAATAATAGTTATCAGTACCATTGACGCAGAGTTATACAAAAGTCATCAGAAGCAGAGAGGACTGCCGTCCCCGACGGAGCGCGAGGTGTCCTCCACAGGCGCAGACGTAGCGGGATTGTTAAGGGCAGCAGCCCTTTGCTGGGGCTTGGGGTGTCCCCAACAAACCTTTTCTTTAGGTATGCATGTTTTACCTGCGGCAAAACATGCATACCTAAAGTGCAAGAGCAACCTGACGGAGCGCGAGGTGTCCTCGCAAAACCCTCTACTTCCTCTTTTGCCCGTCGCCGCAGGTGGCAGATTTGAATAGCCCTGACTGAAAGGCGTGATATAATTGACATATGGATAATTCCAAGCATTTTGCCGATCCTCGCGACGACGAATCAAAGGTTGAGATAGTCGATCTGCCGCCGATGGATGAGCAGGGGCGGAGCCAATCTTCACTCTGGCTAGAGCAGCGTTTATTGCGTATGCAGCGTACAATGGGTAGCCATACGCGTCTCTGGCGTCTGAGTAGTGTTTGTTTGCTGCTTGTGCTGTGCTTGTTGATAGTGGGATTTGTGGTCAATGACGTGCGGGCGCTGCTTGTGGCGAAGCGATCGCCTGTCAGTACATTTGTTTTTCCGACCAGGTCGCACTTTAATCCATTGACGGTTTTGCATACTAGCCAGCCCGATGCGTCGTCTCAGGATCATCAGGGGTTGGTGACGAGTCTTGTCTGGTCGCCTGATGGGAAGAGGTTTGCGTCCGGTGGTAGTGATGGTACTGTGCTGGTCAGAGAACTGAGCAGCAAGACCGAGCTGCGCTATCGTGGTCACAAAGACGAAATCCTCGGGTTGGCGTGGTCGCCGGATAGCCAGGAGATTGTCTCGGTCGGACGCGACGCGACGGTCCAGGTTTGGAACGCCACGACGGGTGAGACAAGCTGGACGTACATAAACTCGCTGGTCGTCTATAGTGTGGCGTGGTCGCCGGATGGACGTTTTCTGGCTTTTGGCGATGACAGCTCGCAGGTACAGATCTGGAATATCCAGACCAGGCAGAAGGTTGGGACGCTGGTGGGCCATCTGGGGGCAGTCCTGCGGATCGCGTGGTCGCCGGATGGTCAGTTGCTTGCGACTGCCAGCATGGACTTCACCGTGCGCATCTGGTCGTTCACTTCTAAGAAGACGCTTTTTACCTTTGCCAATCACGGTGATGTTATTCCTGTTGTCGCGTGGTCGCCAAAGGGTACATTGCTGGCCTCGGGGAGTTATGATACCACCGTACAGATCTGGCAGATAAACGGACGGCTGGTCCTTGACTACCAGAATCATACCGATGCCGTCTACGACCTCGCGTGGTCGCCGGATGGTCAGCGGATTGTCTCGGTGGGTGCCGATGGAACGGTCCAGGTCTGGCAGGTAGCGACGGGTTTGCCGATCATTGTCTATCTGGTCGATGCGACCTCTGTTGCGTGGTCGCCTGATGGCCACTATATCCTGGTTGGTGGCAAGACGGGTATAGTCACGTTCTGGAATATCTAGCTTTCCGCTATATGGTAAGCTGCGAATAGATTGAAAAGTGAAGGGAGCTATTCTATGGCTCAATCCGCTCAGCGTGTAGCTACTTTTGGTACAACTATCTTTACCGAGATGAATCAGCTTGCGCAACAATATCAGGCGATCAACCTGGGTCAGGGTAAACCCGACTTTGATACGCCGCCGGAGATTCTGGAACAGTTGACGTATTTTCTGCACACTGGTCAGCATAATCAGTACGCGCCTGGACCTGGGACGGTGGCGTTGCGGCAGGCGGTGGCCGATCATGCGGCGCGTTTCTATCGTCTGGCGGTCGATCCGGTGGATGGGGTGATTGTGACTGCGGGAGGGACGGAGGCGATTTTCGCAGCGGTGCTGGGTGCAATCGATGCGGGCGACCAAGTAATAGTTATTGAGCCTGTCTACGATTCCTATGTGCCGAACCTGGTGATGGCGGGTGCACGCCCGATTTTTGTGCCGCTGCACGCGCCCGACTGGACCATCGATCCAGACGAGTTGCGGGCAGCCTTTAGCCGGCGTCCGCGTGCGCTCATCCTGAACAGTCCGCACAACCCGGCGGGGCGTGTCTTTACCCGCGAGGAGTTGGAGCTTATCGCGCAGTTGTGTATCGAATATGATGTAACGGTGATTTCTGACGAAGTCTATGAACATCTGTATTTTGCTCCTGCCGTTCATATTCCAATTGCCACCTTGCCAGGCATGTTTGAACGAACATTGACGCTCAGCAGTGCGGGTAAAATGTTTAGCGCTACGGGTTGGAAGGTGGGTTGGGTCTATGGACCGCCCGCCTTGATCGAAGGGGTGGCGAGGGCGCACCAGTTTATTACGTTTGCCGTGCATCACCCCACCCAAGAGGCGGTGGCGTATGCCTTGAACATGCCCGCTAGCTACTATCAGACCTTCCAGGCGATGTACGCAGCCAGGCGTCAGGTGATGATGGAGGCGTTGGATGGGACTGGTCTACGGTATCGTGTGCCGGAGGGAACGTACTTTATTCTGGCTGACTATACGGGAGTGTTTCAGGGGACATCGAGCGAGTTCGCACGCTATCTGACGCGTGAGATTGGCGTTGTTGCGATTCCCACCGAGCCATTTTATACCCCGGAGCATGCGTCGATGGGCCAGGGGTATGTGCGTTTTGCCTTTTGTAAGAGCGCGACCTTGCTTGAGGAAGCGCGACGACGGTTAAAGAAGCTGGTGCAGAAGTAGGGTGGTGCTGGAAAAAAAGCGGGGCGTGCGACCCGGCTTTTTTTCCAGGCACCTTGTGTCTACTCAGCTATGTTCGGCTTTATTGTAGAGAGTGGACCAGGTATCGTCGTAGTAGGGCGAGAACATATGTCCGCGCTGGATAGTGCTAGTGAAATCGTTGTGGCCATTGAGATACCACTGGCCATTGATCTGGACAAACCAGGGGCCGCCGCTGGAGCCACCGGTCATATTGCACGGGATAGAGATGACGGTACCGCCGCTGTGCTGCCAGCTTGTGCTGGAGACGTTCTCGCAGGATCGCCGAGTTTGTCCGTTGAAGGGAGATGCGGCGGGATAACCATAGGCGTAGAAGGTCTGGCTTTCGGACTGATTGTAGGCCCAGCCTACGCCGCCGACGACATCGGTCAGATTGCCGGCGTCGTTGGGAGAGACGATGACCATCCCGAGATCGTGATGGTAGTCGTTGGCTCTGGCGTTAATCCAGTCGGCGGGAGCTTCCAGAGCGCGGGCGGCCCAGCAGCCATAGGGTGTATCGCCGTTGTTATAGAGTGGACAGAAGATCAGATTTTGCATCCAGGTGCCGTTGTGGTAGATGCAGTGACCGGCGGTATCGACCACATTGTGGTTGAGGCTGACGACGGCGGTGCCTGAGCACACGTAGGACTGGCCATTCTTATCGGTAAAAAAGATCTTGCCGACGGTAGATGTGGGGTAAGAGAGGCTGGTATTGGACGACGGTTGACCCGCTTGTTTGCTGGCCTGGGCGGTATCTGTCTGGGTTGCTTCCTGATCGAGAGTGGTAGTCGAGGTGGCTACCGTATCCTCATTGGTGGCGGAGAGCATGCTGGCGCTTGTCCAGTGCTGCATAACCGTAGAAGGATTGGCATTGACAGTATATTCGACGACCGTCGATGAGGGAGCGAGTACCCAGATAGACAGGAGGTATCTGGCGAGGAGGGTATAGGCCAGGGCGGCTCCGATGAGAACGCACAGAAAGATTTTGCTTCCTATAGGATGTTGAAGAATTTTATAGAGTCCCGACATCATTCTTTCTCTCTTTCATCAATCTTTGTCAGAACGTGGGGGATGTGCGGGTCCCTCTTCGCGACCGTTCTGTGGTGCGTGGATATGGGGTAGTTCTACGGGTCGTGCTTTATGCATACGTTCCGGGGTCCAATATTTCAGTGTATCGTTGGGAGAAGTGTTTGTTGGGTGTTTTATGATAGCCTTTGAAGGATCGGATTTAGCAAACCATCGCCAGAGAACGAGGGATAGGCCAATCAGCATACCAAGCAAGACAGTGCCTGCCAGAGGCAATTGGAGTGATTTCTGTTGTTGTGACATGGTGCCTCTCTCTTTCATAAAAGCGTGTATATGCAGTGGATTACAGAGAGCGTTCTCCAGTCTGCTTTTTTCGTCGGGACCGGGTGTAGAGTATGCCCCTTCT
>DAOTTJ010000095.1:0-12528 GCA_034437695.1 Ktedonobacteraceae bacterium | reverse complement strand
CTATTCACTGGACGTACCCTCAAAAAACGGGTACAATGGATAGAGTATACACTTATTTCTCTCCCTTCTTTCACAATTGAAGATCTCTATTGTATGCTTATTTTTTATCAAACGACTGCGAAGAGAACCCGAGCCAGGATAACAAACCTACCCTTGACTGCAATAGCGCTCTCACTGAGTAGAGAGAATTTTTCTGGAATTTTCGCTCAGGTATAAAGTCTGGCTGACTATACGGATCAGGAGGTTGGTATGTCTTCAAGAATGGTGAACAAGAAAAATGGGGCCACCCCTCCTTCCTTCTCTCTGCCCGCCGATTCTGAGGAACAGAGCGAGCCAGCCGGGCGCACAGAGTTAACCCTTGAGCAGCTCTGGCAAAAGCACGAGCTTCTGGCGCAGGAATTAGAGAAGCAGAATAAAGAGAACATCCTGCTCAACGAGGTCATCTCTACCGTTGGCTCAACGCTTAAACTTGACGAGGTTCTGAACCATATTGTCGATATTATGACCCGCGCTACTTCGTGTCAAGCGACGTTTATCTATCTCTACAACCAGGAGAACGAACAGCTAGTGTTGGCCAGCACCAACGAACCCTATACCCACCATATTGGGAAGATCTCGATGGCGCTGGGTGAGGGCATTGCAGGCTGGGTGGGCATGCACCAGCAGCCAGTGACGATCCGTGAAGGATCAATCAACGATCCGCGTTTCCGTCCTTACCCTGAGCTGGAAGAAGAGAAATTTCAATCGCTGATGTCGGTACCGATCGTAGCAAAAGACCACCACCTGAGCGGCGTGATCACCGTCCACACCATCGCGCCCTACGAATTTACCGAGCAGCATCAGAGCTTCGCGCTCAACACAGCCGCACTGGTCGCTGGCGCGGTCGAAAACGCCCGCCTCTACGAAAACACTCAGCGCAAACTCAGCATCCTGACCACGCTCTCTATGCTCAGCCAGACCATTACGTCCGGCCTCTACCTCGACGATATGCTACGCTCGCTCTCCACATTGACCGCGCAGATCATGGAGGCCGACCTGTGTATTATTATGCTGATGGAGCAAAATCGCGGTCGCCTGACCGTTCGCGCCTCGTCGCTGCAACGCGGTGAACGTGGACCCGGCTTTCAGCCGATGGACCTGGACCACCAGGTCTGGGAGAAACTGCGCACGCAAGGCTCGCAGGAATTGAGCAAACATACTCTGGAGCAGCTCAATCCAATCAAGGACTCTCACTACAAGAGCCTGTTCTCGGTGCCGCTCATCTCGGGAACTGAACAGCTCGGCCTGTTGAACTGCTACTCAAGCCAGACACGTCGCTACTCTTCCGAAGACCAGACCCTCCTCAACACCATCGCCAACCAAGTCGCTATCGCGATTAAAAACAGTCACCTGGTCGATCTACTGGCACAGAAGAACCTCGTCAAAGGCTTCTTTGAAGATCTTGAATTTGGCAAATACGATTCAGAGGAGGCGCTGCGTCAGCGAGCTAACTTTCTGGGGTGCGACCTCAGCCGCGTCCACACGATCGCCCTTATCGAGATAGCATATCTGGAAGAAGTGGATAGCGCAGGTGAACCGCTCACCGAGGAGGACCGCCTGGCAGTCCACAAACGCATCAGCGCCCAGGTGCGCCGCCGCATTCAGGATAATTATCCAGGCTCAGTGCTCTATGAGCACGAAAACATCCTGACCTGCATCATCTGTCTAACGAAAGATCCCAGCGGCACGCGTCTGAAAACCTGGTTACATGAGATTACGCGCCAGATGCGCAGCGAACATAGCGTCAGCCTGGCCATCGGCGTAGGCAATCCCTGCAATACAATCGCAGATTATCGGCGAGGCTTCGCCGAAGCTCACGAAGCACAACAAATGGGACAACACCTCAAACGCGAAGGTGGCGTCACCCACTTCAACGATCTGGGCGTCTATCGCTACCTCTATAAAATTGCGCGGATGGACGATCTGCGCGACATGTACCAGGACCAGGTCGGGCGGATCGCCACCTACGATCGGCGCAAAGGCACCGATCTGCTCGATACCCTGGAAACCTACCTTGAATGCGCAGGCAATCTGACGCGCACCTCGAACCGCCTGTTTGTCCACCGCAACACACTCATCCAACGCCTGGAACGTCTGCAATCGCTGTGCGAGATCGATCTGCAAGAACGTAGCAACTGGCTCACCTTGCAGGTAGCAATCAAGGTGTATAAGTTGCGCCAGGATAATAAGTAGGCCGCCACGGCTTTAGAGGTTCTCGGATAAGACATACTGCCAGGAAGCCACCCCATTAGTGTCTATCACTAGCTGATAGATCGAGACATTCTTATTTGTTGTATCTCCATTAATATCAAAGCTCTGCACGCCCGTCGCTCCCATATAGCTGGTATGGGCCACCTGATCGATCACGGACTGACGAAAGGCGGTCGCAGTGCTCACGTCGTTGGCATCGACTGGCGGTTTAGCGCCCGCTTGCAGGGCGGCTTTGATTGCGTTCAACACAATCCAGGTAGAGTCGTAGCTGCTGGCGCTAAACCCGCCGGCTGAACCGTAGCCAGCGACCCGGTAGTGTTGCACAAACTGGGGTGAGATCTTCTTGATATCGACATTCACGACGGCCCCATATGTGGGTCCACCACCAGTGACCGCCGAACCCGCGAAGAGGCTGGTGCGAATGCCATCGCCTCCGATCAAGGGAGTATTTTGCAGACCCTTTGTCTGCAACATCTGCTGGCGAAAGGCCACCCCACCGGTCGAATCGCGGCCGGCGAAAAAGATAACATCGGGTTTTAAGCCAGCAATCGTTGCAAGTTCCTGCCGATAATCGGATCGAGCGGCCAAATGGTCATTACCCAGAACAGTCCCACCGTTGGCCTGAAACTGCTGGATAAACATCTTGGCTTCGCCAACCCCATAGGTACTGATGTCATCGATGATAAAAGCACTCTTGCTGTGCAGGGTCTGCGCGGCAAACTCGGCCCCGGCCGCGCCCTCCTGATTGTTGGTGGTCGAGAGGCGGAAATAGTTTACCTTTCCCGTCGGACGCACTCTAGGGAGTTCATCGGTGTTGCCAATACAGACGGTCTGGGCGCTATTCTGGGTAAGACAGGTAGCGGTGGTTGAAGGACTGACCTGGACGATTGGAGCGCGATTGGTCAGCGGCATCTCGGCAATCGCCACGTCGCTATCAAGTGGACCGAGAATCGCGGCAATCTGAGCATCTCCGATCATATTGCTGACATCCTTCTGGCCAGTTGCAGGGTCGGGCAGACCACTTAAACTATAGTCGTGGAGATCCAGCTCTAGATTGTAGCCTGGCAAGAAATGCGCGGCGAGCGCCTCGTTGAGCGCCATACGAGCGCCATTCTCCGCTTGCACACCCATTTCGCCGGTACTCACCTTGACTGGCAAAGTGGCCCCGATCTTAATCATCAAGACCTTCCCACCGTTGGCCGCAATCACCGCCGCCGCAAGGGCGGAAGAGGTTGCGTTGGCCTGCGAAGTCGCTTGAGACCCATTATCAGATCCACCTTTGCCCCCGCGCAGGAGAGAGAAACCGAAGATGCCACCACCTACCACCAGAAGCGCAAGCACCAGCGAGAGCACGAGCAAGCCCACATTTACCGAGCGCTTTGGCTGCGGACGTTCGGATATCACCGGGGGAGCGGAGAGATGGGAACCAGAGGAACCGGCTGCCATCGTCCAGCCCGAGGAATTATTGTTCCCTTCGTAGCCCGCTGGAAATGGAGCCACCGGCACCGTCCGATCCGGCGAACTCTCGTTCCCCTCCTCGCCCGCTGACCTTGTCCACCCCGCCGAACTGTTGCCTCGCTTATCGCCCCCTGAAACTGGGGCCACCGGCATCGTCCACCCCGCCGAACTGTTGCTGCTCTCGTCGCCTGCCGGGCGCGGAGCCACCGGCACCGTCCAACCCGAGTCAGCAGTGGGAGGCAGCGGCGTTTGCGGCGAGCCGACAAAGGGTCGAGCAGGCGTCAGTGGGGACGACGGGGTCGTGGACGGCGGATTCAGTCGCATGGTGGCCTCATTCACAGCATCGCCAGTCGGACTTTGCGTCTCGCCCGAAGAACCCACCTCGTTCCCAGGCGTGACGCGCCAGACACGCGGTGGCGCAGGAAAATGCAATGGAGCATTCACCACCGAGGACACCCCACTAACCTGCTCCAATGCGCGAGCGAACTCTATCACAGACGGATAGCGCCCCTGAGGATTTTTCTCTAAAGCCCGCAGCACAACTCGCTCAACCTCGGGCGAAAGCGTCGGCACAAAACTACGCAGCGGAGGAGGCGCAACCAACGCGTGCTTGGCGGCCACTTCAAGAAAAGATCCCTGGAAAGGACGAGTACCAGTCAACCACTCGTACACCGTGATGCCCAGGGCATACTGATCGCTCGCCGGACGTGGATACTCGTGAATCTGCTCAGGAGCCATATAGGGAACAGTCCCACCCACCGGCTGCGAGTCCTGAGACTGCGTACTATGCACAGCAATAGCTATACCAAAGTCCGTCAACAAAATCTCGTTATGAATGCCAATCAATATATTATCTGGCTTCACATCGCGATGAATTACACGTCGATCGTGCGCGTACTGCAAACCTTCTGCAATCTGCCTGACATAGGAGACAACCGTCAAGAGATCTACCTGCTCACCCTTGCGGTGGCGCTGACGCAGCGAACCATTCGGCGCGTAGTCCATCACCAGAAAAGGGACACCATTGGTCACGTCAAAATCCAACAAACGCACAATATGCGGATGGACCAGCGCAGCAATCGTTTCTGCCTCGCGCTCAAAGATGCGCACATCCTCTTCGTACAACTGCTTGATCAAAATTTTAATCGCAGCCTGCTGCGTAGCGAGGCGCAGATGTTGCCCCAGGTAGACCTCGGCAAAACCACCACGGCTCAGCAGTTGAATCAAACGATAGCTTCCAAACTGCTGCCCCACACGATCGGTCATAGAGACGCCTCCTGCATCTTATCTTATATAACGATTTCGAATCGGCATAGATTACAATCCAATTATGATCAAATACCTACGCTTTTTGCATAGAGAAATAAAAAACATTATCGATCATCTAACGATCCCGCTTTATTCTAGCAGACCGCGACCACTTTTTCAACCAAACAGTAATTCTCTCTCAAGGTTTCTCAAAAGTCTTTTCTTCCCCACCCACCTTAAAAGAAAATATTTTGTGAGGACACCTCCATTCGCGCGGACTTGAGCAGAGGGTCACCCTCTGCACTCCTGTTTTGCGTGTTTTGCCTCCGGCAAAACACGCAAAACAGAATAAAAAGTTTGTTGGGGACACCCCAGATTACCTGTCCCCCGGACAGGGTGCCGGCAAAGGACTGCCGCCCTCTGCACTCCCGCCTAAGTCCGCGCCTATGGAGGACACCTCACACTCCGGTCAAGGGCAGTAGCCCCTGACAATCCCGCTGCCGGTGACTTTTGAGAAACCCCGAATTCTTCTTCATTATTATGTTGACTCACAACTAATTGTGTGCTATATAATTGTTTAAAGACATAAAAGACCAATCTCAAGGAGCTAGCTTTACCGATGGAAGATCTAAAACACAAGTTGTTGGCCTGGCAACCAGGCGAGACGCCAGGCATCGAGACACAACTCTGTTTTGCTCTCTATGCGGCCTCGCGTGCGACTATCGATATCTATCGCCCTTTTCTCGATGAACTGGGTATCACGTATCCGCAGTATCTCGTCCTGCTCATCCTGTGGGAGCGCGGCACATGCGCGGTCAAAGATATTGGGGCTATTCTCCACCTGGACTCTGGCACGCTCTCACCTCTGCTCAAACGCCTGGAGGCCGCGAGCTTTATCAAACGCCAACGCCGTCTCAAAGACGAACGCGTGGTCGATATCTCGCTGACCGAGGCTGGCCAACGCTTGAAACAACAGGCAGCCCTGCTTCCCGAGAAATTTCGCTGCGAACTAGATACCTCTCTGGAAGAGTATCTCACGCTGATCACCAGCCTCAACACGCTGACCACTCGCCTCTATACACGCGAAGTGAGCCGCGTAGACGCCGACAAAGATCGCAGGCAGACGCCGATCTGAACAATCGTCGCCCGTCAGCAGATACAGAGAGATCCTCAGCGAGCAACAACATTTCCTGACGATTTTGGAAACAAATCCTCGCTGCGGATTGTTTGTCAAAGTGAGTAGAGAAAAAATGCAAAAATCGCTCTACTCAAGCGTGAAAAAGCCAGAGTCTTGCTTTATACAGTGCCGATCGGTTGTTTCGAAGAACCATCTCCTTCGACCGCTCAGCCTTGCAAACCCAATCAACCGAAAGGAAACAACCATGCCAGAGAATATGCGCGACCAGCCAGATAGCTATTGGAAGGAGAAATTGACCCCGGAGCAATACCGCGTCTGTCGTAAAAAGGGGACGGAGCCAGCCTTTACCGGCGCACTCTACTATAACCATGCACAGGGAGTTTATCAGTGTGCAGCGTGTGACCAGCCACTTTTCTCATCACAAAGCAAATTCGAATCCGGAACCGGCTGGCCGAGCTTTGATAGTCCCATTGAGGCAAGGAACGTCGAGACACACGACGACCGCTCGTTCTTCATGGTACGTACCGAGGTCGAGTGCAGCAATTGCGGCGCACACCTGGGACACGTCTTTAACGATGGACCGCGCAATACGACTGGCCTGCGCTACTGCATCAATTCGGCCTCACTCAATTTCCAGAAAAGCGATGTGCCAACGCACAACATGTAAATGTCTATAGTAAATGTCAATTGTATTGTACATGTTAATTGTTTCCATCTTCTACGAAAAGAGGTTCATACACTATGGCTCAATTAGAAACTGCAACACTGGCCGCGGGGTGCTTCTGGTGTACCGAGGCGGTCTTTAAAAGATTACGTGGGGTGCAGAAAGTTGTCTCGGGATACGCGGCCTCGCAGGTCGACAACCCCTCGTACAGGCAGGTCTGTAGCGGGCGCACAGGAGCGGCTGAGGGCATTCAGGTCACCTTTGATCCCGCGATCATCTCCTATGCCACCCTGCTCGACATCTTCTGGCATCTGCACGACCCCACAACGCTGAACCGTCAGGGCAACGATGTCGGCACCCAGTATCGCTCGGCGGTCTTCTATCACAACGACGAGCAGAAAGCCAGCGCCGAGGCGGTCAAAGCAGAGATCGAGCGGTCCGGGGACTTTCACCAGCCGATAGTTACCGAGATCACACCCTTTACCAATTTCTATCCTGCCGAGGATTATCACAATGACTACTACGATCAGAACCGTAACGCTTCCTACTGTAGGATGATCATCGATCCTAAGGTCAAGAAGCTGCTGAAGACCTATACGAAAGAGCTGAAAGAAGAGTATCAACACGCCTGAGTGGGGTGTCTCCCAGGAGTTTTGAGGTAACAGGAGGTGTTTTTCATCAGGGCTGTTGCAAAGTCATCAGAAGCAGGAGTGCAGAGAGCGGCAGCCCTTTGCCGGCACCCTGTCTGGGGGACAGGGAAGAGGGGTCTCCCCGAAAAACCTCTTTTTCCTCTTTTGCCCGCCGCCGCAGGCGGCAGGGCGGACTTTGCAACAGCCCTGGCTCTTTCATTGGCGAATCTTGACAAGGCAAATCTTTTTAAGTATACTTTGGTAAAACGTTTTACTCATTGTTTTGTCAGGCGTATGCGGGAGAAAGATGCGGCAGAGAGCCATCACTATTCGCGATGTAGCGCAACTTGCCAGCGTTTCGGTCACAACCGTCTCGCATGTCCTTAATGGCAACGATGGACATGTCAGCCCTGTTGTCCGTCAGCGCGTCCTGGAAGCGGTCGAGACGCTCAAGTATCGGCCAAATGCGATTGCCCGCAGCATGGTCAAGCGCAAAACCGCGACGATTGGTCTGGTTTTTAACGAAATCGAGAATTCGTTGTTTGTGCCGGTCATTGATGGGATCAACCAGGTGCTTCAACCAGCGGGCTACCATATGGTGCTGGTCAGCGCTCCCGACGAACGCGGTGAGGTTGAGGCCATCGAGACGCTCCTGGCCCAGCAAGTCGATGGCTTTATCTTTATGGCTCTTTCCCTTAGCTGGCCCATCGATCATCTGGTACGCCTTCAGGAGGGTGGAGTACCATTTGTCGTAATCAATCGCTATGTCGATAGCAGCGAGATCTATCAGATTCTCCTGGATGACCGGGGCGCTGGTTCCTCGGCCACAGAGCATCTCCTGAGTCTGGGACATACCCGCATCGGTACCATCAGTGGTCCCCGTTCTCAGAATTTTCTACGCCGCAGCGCACTCGAACGACACCAGGGTTGGGAAGAGACCCTGCTCAATCGGGGCTTAGCTGTCAACCCGGCATGGATCGAAGATGGTAATTATACATATGGGGGAGCATACCAGGCAGCCCACCGACTCCTGGCCCGGCTCCAGCAACCAGCGGTAGAACGCCCAACTGCGTTGTTTATTGCCAGCGATATGATGTCAATGGGTGCGTTAAAAGCTCTCCACGAAGTGGGCTGGCGCGTACCCGAGGATATAGCGATTGTGGCCGTTGGCAATCCGCCATTCGCGCCATACACCATTCCTGCCCTGACAACGCTCACGCTTCCAATGCCGGAAGCTGGCAAAAAAGCTGCACATGTGCTTCTCGACTGGTTTGCTCACGGTAAACCCGATCCTATTCAGCGTGTGACGTTGAACTTTACGCTTATCGTTCGCGAATCTTGTGGCACACATCTCTTGATCCAGAAGAAGAATCAGTAAGCTTTACTGGCTTTTCACACGAGTTCAGGCATCTTCGTTGTAGACTTGCAGACACTCAATCGACGAGGAGGTATCCATGCGACCGACAAAGACGCTGTCGAAATACCTGATTCAGGGATTGACATTTCTAACTATTTGCTCATTTTTTATCGCCTGCGGGAGTACTGGTCCCAAAAGCTCTAGTGGCCCTGGCAAGATTACTGTCCAGGTGCTCGATAGCGGTGGTACCCTTCAGTTCGTTAAACAAATTGTGCTGAACTATCAGAAAGCCCATCCAGATCAGTTCTCTTTTCAGTTCCTAGCATCGGCCACGGTACCACCATCTGTACCTGGAAAGATCAAAGCCCAGAAGGCCGCGCACAAGCAGGACATCTCTCTGGTCCTGGGAGGCTACGACCTGGTCGCATCAGGCATTCAGCAGGGTATATGGCAACAGGTGTTGCCACAATTTTCCAGTCAACTTCCCGATTTCAATAGCATCTACCAGGACCCCGTCAAGCAGTTTGCTTCACTTGCAAATGGGTATGCAGTTCCGGTTGTCTATACACCAGGGGAGTCCGGTCTTCCTATACGGCCTGAGCAAAGTTCCCAATCCCCCACAGATCATCGACGAACTCAAAGCCTGGATTATCGCGCATCCCGGCAAGTTTGAGTATGCGCGGCCGCGCAACTCCGGTTGGCGAAGCATTTGGCGCGGGTAATTCGTCCGAATCAGGCGATCGATGCGCTGGCGGTGATTTATACTGGTACAACGATGGCTTTGATGGTTATCGCACTGACTTTCGTTAAACCCACGCCATTCGTCGTCCGTCTACGTGGGCAATAACTTATCCAGGAGAGAAGCAGGTATGACAAAATCTGACCGTTATTTCTCGGTCGATCCAGCACAGCGACAGATTGCACGCACTCTATACAGCCACGTCAAGGATCTGCCCCTGATCTGTCCTCATGGTCATGTAGACCCACGTCTGTTGGCCGCGACCGACTATAGCTGGGGTTCACCTGTGGACCTCCTGATCATTCCCGACCACTATGTCTTTCGTATGCTCTATTCCCAGGGCATCCCGCTGGAAGCCCTGGGCGTGCCTACCCGCGATGGGAGCGCGTTCGAGCAGGACCACCGCAAGATCTGGCAAATCGTCTGCGACCATTGGTGGCTGTTTCGCGGCACTCCGACAAGTCTCTGGTTGCAGGACGAATTGCGCGAGATCTTTGGCATCGATACACAGATCTCTCCAGCAAATGCCCAGGAGATCTACGATGCCCTGAGCGCCGCGTTGCTGCAACCGGATTTCCAACCGCGCCGGCTGTTTGAGCGCTTCCAGATCGAGGTGCTCGCCACAACCGACCCGGCCAGCTCTCTTTTAGAGGAGCACCAGTTGATTCGCGCTTCTGGCTGGCCTGGACGCGTCATTCCAACGTTCCGTCCTGACCAGGTGGTTACTATTCAGTCCGACTACGCGACCCATATTCAGGCCCTCGGTCGCGCGACTGGTCGCGAGATTACTGACTATCGCACGTACCTGAATGCCCTGGAACAGCAACGGCGCTTCTTTCAGTCACTGGGCGCAACCGCAACCGACCACGCCACACTCACCGCCTATACGACGACGCTGAGCGACACAGAGGTCGAGACGATCTTTCAGCACGCACTCAAAGGCGAAGCGACCCCCGCTGAGGCGCAGCGCTTTACTGGCCATATGCTCATAGAGATGGCCCGCATGAGCGTGGAAGACGGTCTGGTTATGCAGCTCCACGTGGGCAGTAGCCGCGACCACAATCCGGCGATCTTCGAGCGCTTTGGCCGCGATATGGGCGCAGATATCCCCACCGCCAGCGAGTTCACGTATAATCTCAAACCACTCCTTGACCGCTTTGGCCGCTCTCCCAACCTGACCCTGGTGCTCTTTACCCTGGACGAAACGACCTACAGCCGCGAACTCGCACCCCTGGCTGGCCATTATCCAGCACTGCGCCTGGGACCACCCTGGTGGTTTTTCGATAGTCCACTAGGAATGCGCCGCTTTCTGGACGCGACGGTGGAGACCGCAGGTCTGGCTAATCTGGCTGGCTTTAACGACGATACACGCGCCTATCCCTCGATTCCCGTACGTCACGATCTCTGGCGACGTGTGTGCGCCGATTGGCTGGCCGCTCTGGTCGTCAAGGAGATGGTCAATGAGGAGGACGCCCACGCAATGCTTCACGCACTGAGCTATCAGCAGGCGAAACGTACCTATAAACTGGAGGTATAAACAATGTTCGAGCAGCTACCATTCGATGTGATTGCACCATCCCGTCTTACCTATGAGAACAGCTCTTACGCGCTCGTCGTCGATCCCCAGACGGGCCTGGAGTGGCTGGCTATCTCCGAGGAAACCGCTGGCTTTGCCGACTCGCCGCAAAGTACACAGGTGCTCCTGGCTCCACGCAACGCGGAGACCGCTCGCACTCTGGCCCGGCGTCTCCCCTGGCTCCAACCGGTTACGCTGGGCCTACAAACGTCGGCTGGCTTCGGCGATCGCCTCGGACTGGCCACGCCCGGCCACGTCCTGGCCGTACGCGCGACCGGGATCGCGGCTATCTTCGCCCAGCAATCGGTGCGCGAAAACAGTCGCACAGGTCGCACTCCACAACAGGTGGTCGACGACGCGCTCTGGGGCGCGTTTGCCGCCGGCTGGCAGACGACCTGGGGCGCAGATGCCGACCACCTCAAAACCCCCGACGATATCGCCCCCTTCGTCAAGGCCGGCTATACCTTCTATACCATCGATCCAGGCGATTACGTCGATGATAGCGCCGATACTGATGATCCCTCAACGCTGCTCGCCAAAGCTCAGGCCCTCCCCTGGGAGGACTTGCAAACCTCCCTTGCCGAGACTCGTACACGCTATGTCAAACAGCTTGACCTGGATCACACATCCCTGTTCTTTGACGAACTGGCACTCTTTAAAGCACTGGCCAAGTACGGCGGCGCAGTTGCACATACGATGCGCATGACGAAACGACTCTATGCACTCCACGGTACCCGACCTTTCGAAATGGAGATCTCGGTCGATGAAACCGGGACCACTACAACGCTGCTCGAACATTTCTACCTGGCCGCTGAACTTCGTCGCCTGGGCGTCCCGTTCGTCAGCCTGGCACCACGCTTCGTCGGACGCTTCGAGAAGGGGGTTGACTATATCGGGGATCTCGACGAACTGGGAGAAAATATCGCCGGACACGCAAGCATCATGCGCTTCTTTGGCCAAAGCTACAAACTTAGTCTGCACACCGGCTCGGACAAGTTCGGCGTCTATCCACTGGCGATGCAGGCCACAAACGGTCTGGTCCACCTGAAAACAGCCGGGACCAGCTACCTGGAGGCCCTACGCCTGCTCGCTATGCTCAATCCCCCGCTCTTGCGCGAGATCTGGGACTTCTCCCGCGAACACTATGAGCACGACCGCCAGACCTATCACGTCTCTGCCAATCTGGCCGCAACCGTGCCAGCCACACAACTGACAGACGCAGATCTCCCCGAGCTTCTCAACCAGTTTGACGCCCGCCAGATCCTACACGTCACCTTTGGCTCGGTCCTCGCTGTCTTTGGTCCCACTATCCAACAAACCCTGCGAACCAACCAGGAGGCCTACCACGTCTATATCCAGAGACACTTTGACAAACACCTGGCTGCCTTTAAACAATCGTGAATACCACAACTCCTGTTTTTTTGCAGGGGCGCAGAGGACAGCCGTCCTCTAACTGGGGGTTTGGGGGC
>DAOTTJ010000094.1:0-30677 GCA_034437695.1 Ktedonobacteraceae bacterium | reverse complement strand
ATATACAATAAAACGTTTATAAGCATATAATTCGGCCCCCGCCAATAGATTGATCGCTCCCCCCAATACCGAGACGAGAAATCGGCTGAAAAAAATCGCCCATCCTCCTCGTCGATGAAAATATGCCTGCGAACGCTCCAGCGTCTCCGGCTTGATCAGGCGTATCTTTCCCGATCTCCCCAACCATGCCAGTAACCTGCTCCCCCACAAACGCCCAACCCAGTAACCTGCACTATCCCCACCGACAAATGCAGCAATACTAATTACAGCTAAAATAGCAATATTAAAGTCACCAAAGGCGGCAAACGCTCCCGCCGCCAACAAAACGAGCGTATTCGGCAAAGGAATGCCCAGCGCTCCAATAAATATACTCAAACCTAGAATAGGATAACCATACTCCTGGAACCAGATCAATAGATAAGGCAGAACGTTATTCATGAACTCCACCCCTCCGCCACCCTCACGTTTGCCACAGTACAGGTCGCTGGTTGCTTGCGATAGTTCAGAACGACCTGCTGGACTAGATGAATAAGGTAGTCGAGGGGTTTCTTTGTGCGATCCGCGATAACCGCAAGCGTGGTATGCTCGCGCCAGGCGGGCCGTATATCAGGAAGCGAGGTATCAAGACAGGTTTCTGGCACACGATAGACCCGCGAGATGTAAGGCAAGGTCATCCACGCACTGATTGTATTCACATCGCCTGCCTGTATACGCCGATGGTTCTGTTCAAATTGCTGGTATGCCTGCACTGTTCCTGCGGCGGCCAGGATGGTAGTCACCAGGGCTACGCACAACAGCACGCTGACACAAGCAAATTTCAGGCGTATACTCAAACCAGTTTTCTCTCTTTATACAGGACTTATTGGACCCCTACCCCTGCTTAGGATAACGTTTGCGCAACCCTGAAGGGTTTCAGGGCAACACTTGACGCCGCTCATCTACTTCCAATAGAATAACAGAATGAATACACAAGTGCAACGGCTGAAAGTTGCAGTTAAACGCATCGATAAAAGTCTGCCCCTGCCAGTCTATGCGACGGCTGGATCTGTCGGCTTTGATCTGCTCTGCCGGGAAAATACTGAGGTCCTACCCCGGCAAATCGCTTTGATTCCCGGCAATGTGATAGTTCAGATTCCAGCCGGTTACTTCCTGCTCCTGACGTTACGCAGCAGTACACCACGCAGGAAAAATCTGCTCATCCCGAACGGCGTCGGGATCGTCGACCAGGATTACGCGGGCGAAGGCGATGAACTGAAGGTCCAGGTCTTTAATTTTCGCGACGAGGCCGTGCAGATCAGAAAAGGCGAACGCATCGCTCAAGGTCTGTTCCTCCCTGTAATGCACGTTGAATGGGATGAAATTGAAGAGGTCGGCCAGGGACGCGGCGGCTTCGGGAGTACTGGGGAATGATACCTGACTATTACTCACTGCTTGAGATCAAGTCAAATGCCAGCGCAGTTGAGATGAAACGCGCTTACCACCGCCTGGCTCGTCTCCACCATCCAGACCTGAATAGCCAGGCCCAGGATAGACATATCAAACTCCTTAATGAGGCCTACGCGGTCCTCAGCAACCCACAAAGACGCGCAGCCTACGACGAGTCCCTGGCACGTCAACGGGCTGCGCAGCTCCCCCGCCAGCCACCCGAGATGACCTGGGTTCAGGGGATGGCCGGCTTTGTCCGCGAATTGAAAAAAGGCATGCGCGACGATTAACCGCTCTCGCTTCTTCCGCACAACGCTGGCGAACATGCGCTATATATACGCGTATCACATGTCCGCTTGAGCCACTCATGTAAACACGATTACAGCCGCTTAACTCACTACCAGCGTGACGGTGAAGGTACGCGGCGCAACTACTGTGGCTGCGTCTGTATCTCGCAGCGTGACCGTCACGGTATACGTCCCGACTTTGATCTGCGTACTCACGCACCGCACTGTCACAAAGGCAAACTCACCGGGGGTCAGCGCCCCGCTCTTCGTGTCAAACGAGAGCCAGGAAACCGGCGTATCGATACTCAACTCCCAGTTGAGCGCCACACTGCCGATGTTGCTAAAGATGATAAATGCACTTGTATCGGCGGTCGTGCTCGAATGATTAAACGCCAGGTTGCCGGTGAGCAGGTTAATGATCGCCTGACTGGTAATCGCCAGTGTTACTTTGACTTGCTGACTGGCCACGCTGTTCCCAGGATCACTATCTATGACGCTGAGCGTCGAGTTGAGCGTGCCTGAGATGTTGCCTGGCACAGGGACGACGCTCACGCTTACGCTCTGACCAGGAGCCAGACTACCGCTCAACGGTGCGACATTGAGCAAGACCTGACCCGTCTGGTCTTTTTGAATTGCCCAGTTCAGTGGTCCTTTCCCACTATCGGTCAGGGTAAAGGTCTGAGCCGGCGGATTATACCCCTGGTTGCTGGTAAAGTTCAGACTGCCTGGACTGACCTGGATGACGGGCGCTGGCGGCGGGTTGACGGTCAGTGTGACCAAAACCTGCTGCTGTGGTCCATCGGCATAGCTGAAATTGAGCATACCCTGATATGCGCCGGGCAGCATTTTTATGGTATTGAGGCTCACGGTCAGGATCGCCGAGGTGTTGGGATCGAGCAGACCGTTATCCGGGCTGATGCTCAACCAGTTCAGACCATCGGAGGTAGCGCTCCCAACTGTCCAGCTCAGCACCTCTCCGCCGTTGTTCTGGACGACTATGGTCTGGGTAGCTGGACTTTGCAGCGGCGTCCCCACAAAGGTCAAGGCGGCGGTTGAAACGACGAGGTTGGCCGGCGTCGTGGTGACTGTCATGGAAACATAGAGCACCTGGACGCCGCCCTGCCTCTGACTAAAGGCTACCTGCCCCAGATACGCTCGCGGGACGAGATTGGTACGGTCGACCGTCAATGTCACCAGCGCCTTGCCGGCAAATGTTCCTTTGGCCGGACTTAGCGAGAGCCACGCTGAGTTGCTTTTGGCCTGCCAACTCAATTCACCCCCACCTGTGTTGGTCATGGTCAGGTTTTTCTGGGTGATAGAACCGGTGCTACCTGCCCCCAGGTCGAGACGCGTGGTCTCCATACTCAACTGCGGCGGCCCCGCAACTGGCGGCTGAATGGTAATCGTGGTGCTCACACTGCCCTTTGCAGCGTCCAACGCCAGCAGATTGTGAATCCCTACTTTCCACGCACTGGTGATCGGAATGCTCACCTGGAACTTGCCTATACTATCGGTGCTGGCCACCGCTGGCAAGCCCCGACTGTCCAACAGCCGCGTGCTTCCATCACGCGTCAATGTCACCACGCTATGGGCGTGCAATCCATCCCCGGTCAGTTGCAGCATATCCCCTACGCGCAATTCACCCGGCATCGCCACCATCTGAGGACCAGCCGAGTGCGCCGGACTTTTCCCTATCAACAAAAAGGTGAGTAGACCGCTCGCGACCAGAAAAGAAATCAATGAGGCCGTGATTAATAATGGTACCAACTGCGGATTGCGGCGCAACGCTGGCCTACTTACCTGACTGTCCAACTCGCCACTCGTAGGATAAAAGGTCTGCGAGGCCGCCAGCTTGCGTATCTCTTCGTCCAGACCAGCATGGCTCTCCGGTGCGACCTGCGGCGCGTCCTCGTGCCATAAGGTCTGATATTCCTTAACAGCCGGGCGCGAATCGGTCTCTCCCCCAGGCATGTCCACCTCCGGGGGCCGCGTCTCTTGCTCCCAAACCGCCTCTGGCTCCCAGACTTCTGCTGGCTCCTCTATGTCTACGACCGCAAGCGGCTCTTCTTTCTCCTCGACAGGCGCTGGACTAACCTCTACAGCGTCAGACCGCTGCACACGCAGAAAGAAGCTTGATTGAAATGGCTGATCCTCAGGGTGCAACCCGGAATAATGACCAGCTCGATGGGGGGAA
Organism: Ktedonobacteraceae bacterium; assembly: GCA_034437695.1. GTDB lineage: Bacteria > Chloroflexota > Ktedonobacteria > Ktedonobacterales > Ktedonobacteraceae > Paraktedonobacter. Next base: position 26,771 of record DAOTTJ010000094.1, on the reverse strand, counting down.
GCCGGAGGGTTCGTGGGTCGCGATTGTATGCGCGTGGCATCCGTACGCCCCATCACCAAATTTTTACCGCTCTTCCCCGTGGGTATTACGATGCCACATCGACTGCAACTCTCTGCATCTACTCGCAATAATTTATTACAACGCGGACAGCGTTTGGTTTCCATACCGCTCCTTAGCTTCAACCTTTATCAGGGGACGCTCCAGGCCTTACCCGGTTCTCTTTCTCTATTATGTAATATATACGCTCAAAAGGGGAAGTTTCAAAATCTAGTACCGTTCTGCACCTGGCGCTCCTGACAACCCCGCTGGACCGCTTACGACGAGAAGGTCTGAATGGCGGTACCCGTCGCATTGCCATTTACGGTGACCGGGGTGGTCGCGGTATACGCAGCGCCACCAGAAGTGCCGTTGACGGTAATTGTATAGCTACCCAGAGGAATGTTGTTAAACGTGAAGTTACCCGAAGCATCAGTTGTTACACTGGCAATCGTGGTCGCGCCGCTGCTCAAGACGACGGTGGCTCCCACCAGGGGCTGAGAGGTTGTGCAGGTGGGCGAGGGACCGTTACACGCCGAGGCGGTCCCACTGACGGTAAAGCCGATCACTGTGAAGGTGACCGCTATGGTCTGAGGACTACCAACTACCACAATACCGTTGTTAATGGCCGAAACGGTTATCTGTCCAGTGTAGATACCAGGCAGCAACGAGCCTGTGTTAGCCGAGGCGACGATGCTGCTCCCGCTTCCACTATCGATACCTGTGGTGGTGGAAAGGTTGAGCCACGCGCTGCTCCCGGTATCGCCGGTCGCTGTCCACGAGACTCCTCCCTGACAGGAGCCGCTCTCGCTGAGGTTGAGCGTCTGCGTATTCGCCGCCGCCTGACCTTGTAAGGCGCTGAATGAGAGCGTCGTCGGCAACGGCTGGAGCGTGCACGGCTGAAGGACCGTCAGGGTGACTGTAAAGCTCTGCGGCGTATTCAAAACCTTCATACCAGTCGAATCTTTCGCGGTGATCTGTACCTGGGAGGTGTAGGTCCCCGGTGCTAGCCGGGCAGTGCTAACGCCCACGCTAATACTTGCCGTCTGCGAATTGGCATCAAGCGTACCCAAGCTAGGCGAGAGGTCGAGCCACGAACTGCCAGTGGACGTTCTGGTGTTCCACTGCAACGGCCAGCTACAGCTACCAGCAACCATAAAGCTCACCTGTTGCTGACTCGGGTCCTGACCACTGGCAACTGAATTGAAGAGAAGCGAACTGGCCGAGGGCTGCGCCAGGGTACACGGCGGCTGCACGGTCAGGCTAACGGTGATCGCCTGCGGGCTACCGCTGGCCGTTGCTCCGTTGTTGGCATTTGTCCCAAGTAGGCTGACCTGTCCAACGTAGCTTCCGGGCGTCAGACCCTTTGTAGCGACTTTAACTGTGACCTGACCGGTCTGGCCCGGTAGGACTGTCCCACCGCTGGGCGAGGTGGCAATCCAGCCGTTGCCCAGCAGACTGACGTTGGTGTGCCATCTGAGCGGACTTCCACCATTATTGGTAATTGTTACTACCTGGGCCGCCGGATTGGCCTGTCCCTGGATCAGGCTAAAGTTCAAGCTCAAGGGCAACGCACCCATAATCGGCACTGTCGGTGCTGGTTTCGGCTGCAAGGTCAGTTGAACTGTCACAGTCTGGGTGTCTTTGCCATCCTGGAAGGTCACCAGACCTTTGTAGTAGCCAGGGGCCAGACCCGCAGTTTTGACTGAGATGGCGGTAAAACTGCTGCCAGTTCCTTTGATTTCGCCGCCGGATGGGTTCATTGCGATCCAACTGGCCGATGGCCACGCTCGCCAGGCTAACGGCGTCCCCGCGCAACTGCTGGTTACTCCCATGCTCAAGACGTGAGCACTGGGGTTGCTCTGACCCGCCACTGCTGTAAAGGCCAGACCTCCTGCACCCAGCACCAGACCACAACGAGGCTGCACTGTGAGCGAGACACCTACCTGCTGCGGGGTGTCAAAGGCTTTGTTTGACCCGCTGGAGCTAAAGGTCAACATGCTCATGTAGGAGCCTGGTAACAGGTCTTCACCCTGGGCTGTGATCTGGATCTGGACGCTGTCCCCGGAAGACAGTACGCCCGTGGATGGAAAGGCGCTTATCCAACTGGCCGCCACAGAGGTTGCGCGATAGTGACTGCCCATCCTCTGACCACCGCCCGCCGAGGTCGACGGCCAGTAGGCGCTCTGAATGGTCGTGACTGTATCGCCAATCCCAAGCGACCAGTTGAGCGCCTGCTGACCCGGATTGGTCAAGGTGACTATCTGCGACTGCGGGGTAGAGATGCCGTCGCTCGTGGCGAACGAGAGCAACGGCGGCACCAGCGAGATCACTGGACCAGCATTCGGCGGCAACGCACTGACCTTCATCGAAACCTGAAGCTCCTCTGGTCCCCCTACGTTCGAGAAGATCTTTAATGTGCCGCTATAATCACCCGGCTGGAGATTACTGCGCTGGGCCGCGACCGAGATGGTCTGCCCGGTCCCAAACAGGCCCTGCTGCGGCGCAACCAGCAGCCAGGGCTGACTGCTACTCACCGACCAACTAATCGCGCCACTGCCACTATTCTGCAATGTCAGCGGTTGAATCGTTCCAGCACCCTGCACGGCATCGCCCAGGTCGAGCGTCGACGACGCCAGCAAGAGGTGCGGTGGACGCGAGGGACCCGAGCCGGCAATCTGTAGAAGCGCACTCGCAGTATCGCGCGTAGTTACGTTCTCGGCCTCAATCAGGTGCGAACCGGGCTTCCAGGCGTTGGTAATCACAAACGCGGCGCTGGCCTCACCACTGGCAGTCACCGCCACGGTCGAAGAATTGCCGGTTGTCACGAGCGCCTCCTGGATATCGTGAGTCAACACAATGCTCGTCCCAGGGATAAAATGCGCCAGATGGATGGTCATGGTATCCCCGATATTGGCGACTGTGTTGGAAAGCGTCAACGAGGGCGGCCCAAGATCGGCGGCAATTGGGTGTTTGCTGTGGTGAAAGGCAAAGTTGAGCAGAAAACCATCGATGCCCAGCGCCAGCAGCGCCAGGATCACCATCGTGGCAAACACCGCCTGCCAGCGCAGAAAACGCTGCATCGGCTGGCGTTTATGAATACTTGGATAAGGCAAGGTTATGTGGTTCTCAAGCCGCGCACGCTCGATATCGTCGGCTTCGATCTGCGCGGCGTCGGCCAGCCGGGGCCGCGAACGGGCGAGCAAAGGATCAGATGCGTTCGCCCACAGATCCTTCTCTTTCTCTTCCTCTTCGTCCAGCTTCGACCACGACCAGGTGCGATTGGCCAGCGGCTCGTTAAGACTCTGCGGAGCTGGTCGCTCGGTCACGACCTCGGGTCGCGTGCTAAAATCGCCGCCCTGGGTAATCCGTGGATGTGGAGTACTGGCGCGGTGGATCTCGGACGAGATGTCGCGCAAAGGCGCGAGCCGGGCCGAGCGCCGCAGTCGCCGAGCGCCTACCTCTTCTTCTTCTTCGATCCAGCGAGCAGCCGCGTTAAGACGCTCAACTGCCTGGTCAGTAACGTTCGGCTCTTCAAGCGAAAGTGGCCGTGTGGTAAATGGAGAAAACTTATTCTCACGCATAGGAGTATCACCCGGCATAGCAGCAAACATCCTGTCCGCCTGCGCCTGGCAGTCTTTGCAAATGATCGCGTCGTCGAGATAAGGTTTTCCGCAATGCGCACATTGGCTCATAAAATTTACTTTCGATCTGTCGTCTGACTCGTTTACTCCACAAGTATTACACTTTATAGTACCTTCTCAGCAGAGAAAAGGAAAACATCTGTATGGTTTAAGGGATTGATGTACTAATAGAACGTTGATTCCTACCTTTTTGTCACATCCAATCAGCCATTTTGGGGAGAGCAGCTTTTACTTTTAACGCCTGCGTCCTTTGCTAACCGATTTGGTGGAAAAGGTAAATTTCATGCCCTGTCGCTCCATAAATTCCTGAAACTGGGCATAGAACTCCTGTCGGTCCTGCATGGTAATCACTGAGACGGCATCGGCAGTCTCGATGACGTAAGGGTAGCCGTTGCCCGCGATCAGCTCGGCCCGCACAACATCGAGCACCGGCTCCAGTAGTCCGTCGTCGAGCATCCAGCGCGGAAATTCAAGGCGAGCAGGCGGACGTTTCGCTGTGGTTTGCAGGTAGCAGAACGCCACGCTCTCGCGATATTGTCCGTAGTCCGCCAGGATGTCGCCGCGAGCGCAGATCATGGCTGGCGTACGATCACCCCAGCGCATCTGTCCCTGCCAGAGCAGCGCGTCGTGGATACGCCGGGTCTCGCGCAGATCTGGCTGGTTCTGAACCTCGTCCAGCCGCCGCAACATGGTGATCATGTCCCGCGCAAAGCTGGTGTCTATATAGCCGATCAGCGGGACACGCTGCTCTTCGGAGGTTTGCAGCAGCGATTTGGCTGCGTTGATATAAGCGCTGCGGTACGGCTCGGACATGGTGAGGGCGAAGGAGACGACCAGCGAGCCGTCAAAGAAGACGACTGGACTGTAGGCGGCCTCGCCTGCACGTCGATTGTGCGCGTACTGCTCCATCTGTTTGCGCAGTGTCTCGATCTCTAATTGATAGCGCCTGAGGTTGACCTGCACTTCAGAGTAGGCATAGTTAGCCGAGTCGCGGTCGGCGAGCGCCGAGGCGTCCGAGATTTCGTCGGGCGTTAATACCTCTAAGGTAACATCTTTGGTGTACGTCTGGTTGCGGACATGGGGGTTGGCGAAGAGACCAACCTGGATCAGCGCGACGGGGATCGAGGCGTCGCGCCACGGCTGAAGCTGGCTGCCATCGGCGGCTATCGTGGTAATTCCCTCGATGCATTCGGCCCACTGACGAGCTTGCTCGTGGTTGGCAAAGTCGCGGTGAAAGGGGAAAAGTGGACCATGATAGTCGCTCTGTCCGGCGTAGACCAGCCAGCGATCAAACTCGACGCTGGGCCGCGCCCCTGCTGGCGGCATGCCATCCTGGTTGGGCGGCAAGACGTATTCAAGCTTTTCGCCCGTGGGATAGTGCAGGTAGAGCGTCTCCAGAGCATAGCGATAGGCGTTAAGCTGGTCGCCAAACGAGCCGTTGTAGGCGCTGAATTGACTGCGCTTGGCGTTGAGTGCCGCCTGTAGTTTTCCTTTATGAAGCATATGCATTCACCTGACCTGAAAGTGGTTCGGATGAGGCCGCGTCGTCGATTTCGTTTAAGACCCGCGTCTCACCGTCGCGCTTGTGCAGACGGATCAAGCTATCCAGGCCCTGTTCAAAGGTGTCGTCGTGGCTGATGACTATCAACTGGTCAAAGCCGCGCACGCGGCGAATCTGTTCGGCCAGGTTGGTCCGCCGCTGTTCGTCCATGTTCTGTGTTGGTTCGTCAAAGAAGGCAAGGTTGAGCGTGGAAAGCTTTTTCAGCAGCGCCAGGCGCACCGCCAGGGCCGCGCTCATCTGTTCGCCACCGCTCAACTGAGCAAAGGAGCGCTTGACGCCCTGGCGCACGAGATTGATCTCGTAGTCGCCGTTCCAGGTGAGCTGCGCACTGCGGTCGCCCATGACCTCGCCAAAGATGCGGTTGGCTTCAGCCGAGATATCGCTGAGCATTGCGCTCAGGACCATTGGAGCTGCGTCTTTGATCAGCTTGCGGAAGTGTTCCATCATGGTCGCCAGATCGTCAAGGGTCTTCTTTTCGGTCTCGGCGGCTGCCAGTTCGATCAGCAGGGTCTCAGCCACGGAGATCTGCCGGGTGAGTTCGTTGATCTTCTCCTGCAAGTTCTGCATGGCGGTGGCGAGGTGAGTGATTTCGCGCTCAAGCTCTTTGATCTCGGCCTCTACGACTTGAAATTCCTGTTCGTCGAACGCGGCGATGGCCTCTTGATAGGCCCGCTCGGCGGCCTCCAGATCGCTTATGGCCTGCTGCATTTTGTGCTGCGCCGCGCTGTAGAGTCGTTCGCGCTCGGGCATGCTTGCCGCCAGTTTTTCGTTCTGCAAGTAGAGATGATATCCGGCGCTGGCCTGGGCCTGCACGCGCTCCTGCTCGGCCAGCTTCTGGTCGAGGTCGGCGAACTCGACCAGCCGGGCGGCTAGCTCTGCGAGCCGGTGCAGCGTCTCCTGCTCGCTCGCTCGCTCGCGCTCCAGACTCTGACGATAGGCGTTCTCGTGGCGGGCGGTCTCCTGCGCGGCGCGACTCTTTGAGCGCGGGTCGTCAAGTGCGTCCAACTCCTGACGGCGCTCTTGCAGCCGTTCTTTACTCTGTTTAAAAGGCTCGGACTCGCGGCGACGGGTGTCGAGTTCTTCGCTATATTGGATAATCTGCGCCTGCAACTGCTCTATCTGGTTATACAAACCAGTTAACTGACTCGTTTTTTTGGCTGCGTCCTTGCTCTTGAGGTGCAGTGCCTGGACCTGTGCGATCTCCTGGTCGAGGCTTTGCAGGGCCTGCCACTCGGCGGCCAGACTCTCTACTTCGCCCTCCTGACGCTGGATCTCGCCGTTTAAGCGCTCGGTGCGCTCGGAGAGGCTCTCGCGCTGGTCGAGGTATTGCGGCACTTTGAGCAACGCGTCGGCGTATTTCTTCAGACCCGTACTGCGTCCCACCAGTTGCGCAACCTCCTGATTCAGCGCGTCGAGCTGTCCTTGTTCCTGGGTCAACAGGCCGCTAAAGTAGTCTTCCAGACTGAGTTGACCCTGGCGCTGGATATTCAAACATGCCTGGTGCAGCAGCGGACACTGTCCGCCAGCCGAACGCTGAAGCGAGTCGGTATAGCCCTCGATATTGCCGTGCAGGTGGTGAAGCTGGCTCTCAAGCTCGCGCTGGCGCACCAGCAGGAGCGCGTATTCCTCTCCTTGCTCGCGGTGAGCTTCGATCTTACGCAGCGCCTCTTCGCTGGCACGCAGACGGGTAGTCAACTGAAGTAGCTCTTCACGCTTCTCTTGCAGCTCGCGTTGCTGCTTGTCGAGCTGAGTTTTTTTAGCGCTCCGCTGCTCGCTCTGAGATTTGAGCCGGGCCAGACGTTCGATGTATGTCTGCAACTGCTCGGCCAGAGGTTGCAGCGGCTCAAACTCGGCGATGTGTTGGCGGTGCGTGAGCTGATCCTGTTGAAGTTTCTCACGACGCTCGTAGAGGCGAATGCCATCTTTGCGCAGGGCCTCGTACTGCTGGACCTCCAGGCCGAGGGTGGCGATCTGCTTCTCCAGTTCGTTCTGGATTTCAACTGTGGGGAGAAGTTCGAGGATGCGCTGATGGGCCTGCGCCACCTCGTCCAGGCGTTGCTGGATATTCTTGAGGTTGGCTCGAATGGTCGAGTGAGTATTCTGCAATTCGGCCTGGTTTTTGAGCAACTCGTTGCGCCGACGCTCGCTGAGACGCAACTGTGTCAGCAGCTCTTTGGTCCGCGCAAAAAGTTCGTAGTCTGCGCGGCTCGCCTCGACCTTCTGGTGGGCGGCCTGCGCTTCGTGCCACGCTTCCTGGGTCTGGGTCAGCCGTTGGTGGGCGGTTTCGTGAAGCAGTTGGCGCTGTTTACGCTGGTCTGTACAAAGCTGAAGCCGGGCCAGGCGGTGCTTGATCCGCGCGAAGTAGGCCTGCTGGATCTCCAGACGATGCACGCTGGCAATGTTGCGGGCCTTTAAGCCCTGGTCCTCGGCGCGGGCAGAGTTCAGAGAGGTTCGCCAGGCGGGCAGATCGCGCGTCTCAAAACTCAGGCGCTGGATCTCGCGCTCCTGCACCAGGAGCTGCTCTTTATACTGTTTCTGCGCATCCAGCAGATAGAGCGCGGCGGTATGGTAGTCTTCAATCTGGAGGAGGGCATTAAAGGTCTGCTTGCGAGCACTAGCATTGAGCAGAAAGATCGAAGTAAAGGTCCCCTGTGGGACGCCGAGCGCGTCGTGAAAGAGACTGGCCAGCGAGCGTTCGCGCTCAACGCCAAACAGCTCGTGCAGCTTATCCTGGACATCGGCGCGTTGTTCAAGACGATAATCGGCCTCCTGGTCGTAGAGCGTCCAGAGCGCACCGCTGCCACAGCGACGATCGACCACGTACGGGCGCTCGTCGTTGCCGGTCAGGTGGACTACCACGCGTCCATATTTCTCGCCCTCGCGCACAAACTGATCCTGTTTATAGGCCATCGAATCGAAGAGCGCAAAACCAATAGCTTCAACCAGCGTTGTTTTGCCTGCGCCGTTTGCTCCACTGATAGCTGTTGTGCCACGTTGGAAATCGACGGTGACCTTTTTATAACTTTTGATGTTTTCTAACTCAAGACGTGTAATCAGCATCGCACTTTAACCTTCCCTTACACTAGTACTCTGTCACGCCTCCTGTGACGCGCCGCCTGCGGCGACGCAGAAGGAAAAGAAGACTGGGGTACAGCCCCAGACCTCAGTCAAGGGGTTACCCCCCTTGCATCCCCGCTGGTCTATCGAAGCGTGACGGAGCACTGTTCTTCTTCATTTGCGCTGCCTCCTGCGGCGACGAAGAATGCTGGGGAGCAGCCCCAGACCTCAGTCAAGGGGAACAGTCTACCAGACAAACGAGACCCGCCAACCAGCCCCAGAAGTTTATTCTTTCTGAGTAACAAAAAACGGAAATAGTCTATGCGATTATAGCACGTTTTTATTCCACTTAATCCACATGGCTATTGAGCAAGCCAATGTCGTTATTCAATAGATCGCCCCGGCGCTCTGCGGCGACCTGTTTTGCTTCTTGTTTCTGCATCCAACTGATAAAGAGAGCGCTCATAATTACAATATAGAAGAGGTTAACTGGAATCCACATGATCAGGCCGCCCAGTTGTTGGTCGACGAGATGCGAGATGCCCCAGACGATGGGAGCTGTCAGATAGGGCGCATAGAGAGGCGGAGCAAAGGTCAGACCAGCCCCCAGCAGCACGGCGGGCATCCCGTTGAGAAAGATATAGAGCACTTGCCCACCCAGCGAGAGGCGCGGCAGCTTCGCCGAAGGACTCAAAAGCGGCCACCAACTCAGAATACCAAAGACTATAAATGTCAGATGCTCAAAGATGTGGATCGTCTCATTCTCAAGCGTGGCATCGTAGAGCGCGGGCGCGTGCCAGATAAAGAAGTCAGCATTATAGAGGAAAAAAGCCACCGGAGCCAGAGTAAGAAATTTGACTATCAGAAAAGGAACACGCCTGCCCAGGAGACGCTCAAACAGCCAAGCAGGCGTGCCGAGCAACAACAGTGGTGGACCAAAGGTAGTCAGGCAGAGATGCTGGATCATATGCGCACTGAAGAGATAATCATCCCCCAGTGCATCGAGCGGCGAGATCAGAGCCAGCAGCATTAGCAGCACACCGGTCAGAAAGAGCGCAGTCTGCCCGTGCTTAACCGGCGTCGTAGGATAATAGCGGCGGCGATAGGGTCCCAGAGCGTAGAAATAGAAACCAATGATCAGCACACCTCCCAACACAAGCGAAGGACTGAGATTCCATTCAGTTAGCCAGAAGGTGAGGTTTATGTTTGCTGCCATCGGGCGTACCTTTCTAGAGTGTGGGTCTTTTTTATTTTCTGCAAGCCAGAGGCTTGCGATCCCCCATTAGCACAGACTTTAGCAGAGAGGTGCTCTCTGCACTCTTGTTATGCATGTTTTGCCTCCGGCAAAACATGCATAACAAGAGAAGTGTACTGGGGACACCCCAGGCCCCGGCAAAGGGCTGCCGCCCTCTGCACTCCTGCTTCATGAGTGGGGCCATACATAGGGCATGAAATAGCCCTGGGTCATTTTAGATGTTACTATAACAGTCTCGCAGTGGGACGACAAGACCCCACCTGGTCGAACTATTCAGGTAGTTGTAAGGCTAATCCAGGTGATTGCAAGGATGGAAACGGGCTACGCCCGCGAAAATAGTAGATGCTAGACAGTCTAGCGGACTATTTATTGGAGGAAGTGCGCATCATGGCCGAACTGGTGCAGAGAAAAGAGCCGGGACATGTTCTGGGTAGAACTATTTCCAGCTACATTAATTTAATCAAGCCACATGTTACGGTCATGTTGCTTGGCGTAACGGTTGCGACAATGGCGATCGCACAACAGGGTCTACCCGACCTCGGGCGGATGCTGGCTACCTTGCTGGGTGGCGCAATGGCTGCGGGCAGTGCAAACTGTATCAACTGCTATATCGACCGCGATATCGACCAGATGATGAGTCGTACGCAACGTCGTTCACTGCCTGCGGGCAAGGTCCAACCGACGCAGGCGCTTATCTTTGGCATCTTGCTTGGTATCGTTTCTTTTCTGGTTTTTAGCGCGTTCGTCAACCTGCTGAGCGCCGTCCTCGCACTGAGCGCTATCCTATTCTACGTCTTTATTTACACGCTCTGGCTCAAACGCTCCTCGACGCAAAATATTGTCATTGGGGGCGCGGCTGGCGCGGTGCCGGTGCTGATTGGCTGGAGTGCGCAGACCAACTCGCTGACGCTGACAGCTATCTGGCTTTTCGCGATTATCTTCTACTGGACCCCGCCCCACTTCTGGGCGCTGTCCTTACTGATCGAAAAAGACTATGCCCGCGCACAAGTGCCGATGTTGCCCGTAGTGATGGGTGAACGCGAGACAAAAAAGCAGATCATGCTCTACTCCTGTCTACTGGTCGCTGTGACATTGATACTCTTTGCCATGAAAGCGATGGGTTATATCTATCTGGTGGGAGCGATTGCCCTGGGTGGTACACTTGTCTATATGTCGATCCGTCTGTGGCTCGACTCTTCAAGAAAATGGGCGCGAACTATTTTCTGGTATTCTAACTGCTACCTAGCATTACTCTTCGCAATAATGGTGCTGGATAGAGTCATTCACTAGGGACGACAAGTCTATGAAAATGAGCTGGCGTCTGGCTTCCCGCCTCTCTGTCATCACTCTGGCTCTGCTAGTTGTGGTGGTTGTAGGACTATGGGGACTACGAGGCGGAAATAGCGGCCTTGCTGCCGCCAATCAAAATTCTGACACACTTCAAGGCACCGATCTGGGCAGTACGCTCGCACCTGATTTCCACCTGACGGACCAGGCTGGCAAGCCCATTGCGCTTTCCCAATTTCGCGGTGAACCTGTTATTCTGACGTTTATGTATACGCGTTGCCCCAATGTCTGTCCGTTGGCTGCCGATAAACTACACGCGGTCCAGCTCCAACTGGGCAAAGAGAGCAGCAACGTTGCTATGCTGGCAGTGAGTATCGACCCCCTGAACGATACACAGGCCGCCGCACTCACCTTCTCGCAAGAGCACAAACTGACGAGCGGCTGGCATTATCTCATCGGCACGCAGGACGAACTCACACCAGTCTGGAATGCCTATAATGTCTACACCCAGGCGGCATCCAGCACAACAAGTATCACCCATACTGAAGCGATCTATGTCCTCGATAAACAGGGCCGCGAACGCGTCTTTCTCAGCGATGACTTTACGACCGCCGAGTTGCTCAGCGACCTGAAGATCCTACTCTCCGAGTAGTTTTTTGTCATCCTGCGGGATTGTTAAGGGCAGCAGCCCGTAACCGGGGTTTGGGATGTCCCCAACAAACTTTTTCTTATGTTTTGCATGTTTTGCCTTAGGCAAAACATGCAAAACAAGAGTGCAGAGAGCACCTCTCTGCTAACTCCATGTCTATGGGTGGGAAAGAAAAGGGCGCTTGTCAAACTTATACAATCCTGGTATGCTTAATAAAAGGGATCTCCCACCGGGAAACTATCCCGGCAGATCGTCTATTACTCTCGAAGGAAAGCAAGTCTGATGAATACTCCTCTGAAAAGTACCATTCTTACTGAAGACGAGCTGGCCGTGACTGACACGGAACTCACTGATGAAGAACTTGCCGAAGAGGAAGCCCATATTCATTTGCCAGGTCCAAGCATGTGGCCACTGCTGCTGGGTACTGCCATTCTGCTTGTGTTCGCCGGCATAATCATGATCGGCACTCCCGCGGCCAACCAGTTGTCGGGGGCCGCACCCTGGTTTATCATTATAGGTCTTCCGTGTGTACTCATTGGTATTATAGGCTGGGCGTTGGAAGATCCCAACAAATCTTCGCACGACCACGCTAAAGGTAGTAGCTACGCAGTTTCGTTCGCTGAGGCAGCTTTAAGCGGTAAGCCCACGATGTTTGCCAGCCAGGTTCTCGACCAGGCTGAAGGAGTCGTCGAACAGACTGTGACGATTAGCAGCACCGCCTGGAGTGCTCACCCGGTCAAGGTATTTGTGGAACGCGAAGGCGTGGTGCTTTCGCTGTATGGTAAAGTTGAGTTGGAAGCTCAGAAGCAGGAAGTCGAGAACGCGGTCCGCCAGGCTCCTGGTGTGCTCGATGTGATGAATTTCCTGGTTGCAGAGGACGAGCTGCTCAATGCGGTCAACACTGTCCTGGACAATTTGGAATCCACTGGTAAACTGGAAGGCGCAACCGACCTCTCGGTGCTGGTTGAGAATGGCATTGTCAGCCTGTATGGAAGCGTTCCGGCTCCGGCTATGAAGTATCTGCTGGAACGTGAGATCTCTGGTATTCCAGGTGCTCGCGTGGTGGTTAACCACATTGGTTTAAACAAGGATATTCCAGGTAATATGGGGAGAACAACGAATCGTATTGCGCGTATCTAGCGGTTCTTTTTTCCTGAGTTATCCCTGATTTTGTCAAATCAGAACAGACATTTTGCATGTGTTGCCGGTCGCCTGAGGCGACCGACAACACATGCAAAATGGTTTTTCAGGGGTGTAGCCCCTGAACCCCCATTTCACTGACCACATTCTTCAGCCATAAAGTTTAGTCGGACGAATGGAGGCCTACTCTATTCCCTTCTGAGTCACGGAATTGTGCAATAAAACCATTGCCGCTGTTCTCAATTTTGGGAAGGAGGATTTTTCCGCCGGCAGCCTCTACGCGTGATAGCGGTCCATCCAGGTTTTCGCCCCTGTCAATATAGAGGACCGAGCCTGTATCGGTTGGTTCGTAGCCGGCACCTTCAACAAGTGCCAAGCCTGCGCCCAGGATTTGGACATCAAGCGGAAAGATACCGTATTTTCTTCCTCTTGGGATCGGTACTAGTTCGATATTGATCTCAAATACTGTCTCATAAAACTGTTTTGCGCGATCAAATTCCTTTACGGGCAATTCTGCCCAGTATATGGCGTTACGCATATATTCTTGTTCTCCTTACATCTGTTGATAGCATGATGCCTTTCCTGTATCTCATTTTTTATGGGATCGGCAGGCATAGGCGGAGCACCTGGCACCATCAGTACTGCGGATTATAGGTGAGCTTTACAATGCCTGTTGAGAAGCTCTTGGTCGCAACAAGTCTCAATTTGGCGTTTTCGTCCTCCCGAAAAAACTGCTTTCCCTGCCCCACAACGAGTGGATAGATCGAGAGGTCGAGTACGTCGAGCAAGTGGTGCTTGAGCAATGTCTCTCCCAGAAGGCCATGACCATAGATAAGAAGATCCCGCCCGCTCTGCTGCTTGAGTTTGGTCACTTCAACACCAATATCGCCTCGAATAATGGTCGAGTTGTTCCATTCAGCTTTTTCAAGCTGCGAGGAGAATACATATTTTTGCATAGCATTGATTCTATCGGCCCACGGATCAGTACGTCTTGGCCAAATCTTCGCAAAGCCCTCATACGTGGTGCGACCCATCAACAGTGCATCGCATGCTAACGCCTGACTCAATCCGTCCCGCATATACTCGTCATCGCGGTACTCAGTAAATGCCCCGAGGGCTGCTCCTGCGAAAACGCCGTCTACCGAGACCAGGGTATATTCAATAATGTTCCGCATAAGAGAGTATCCTTTCACAAAGATATGCTGAGATCATGTAACATCGACCGCTTGTGCGAATCTGGCTCGTTCTCGCGAGTGGTGTATCTTATTAGTATCTTCATCTGTTCATTTCCTTCTCACGCTTGTGCATAGGAGTTTATACTTTTCGTTCAGACAGGTGAGAGGGCGATTTCCTCTCATATATAAGACACATATGTGGTTCCAAAATCATCGCAGGCGACCAGCAAATAGAGAAAAAGGGAATAGGAGTGTTGGGTTGATACAGTAAGCCTGAGGAAGGGGCCAGGACGGCGTGAAGGTATTGCTGGTGTGTGGCAAAAATAGTGCGGTCGAACGGGCGTTGTGACGCTTATTCGACCGCACTATTGATTGTATTGGATGACAGTCGCCTCGGTTTAGAGCTATAGAGACGGTTATGGTTAGCGTTTGCGCAGGAACGCCGGGATATCGATTACGTCGCCTGGAGGGGCGTTGCGATTGTTGCGCGGGATGTCGAGCGCTTTGGGGTCCATGCGGCGAATTGGTCGCTGTGGCCGCTGTTCGGCGGCGGCGGCGGGACGCTGCAAGGGCCGGGCCTCTGGCTCGGGGACAGGCAGGTTGGTCAATGGGGCTTCGGCCTCCTCTGAGAGGTCGTCCTCAAATTCGTCCTGCATGTCATCATAGACCATCTCTTCGTGTGCTACGGGTGCGGGCTGGCGAGCAGCGGGCGCAGGCGACGTTTCGATCTGCTGGCGCTGCGAGCTGAGCGGCGGCGGTGTAGCTGGCAAGGGATTGTACCCCTGCACGGGCGTATTCTGAGCCACCTGGCGCGGCGGATAGGTTGGCTGCGGGTTGGTATTCGAGGGCTGCCCCGCTGGCTGCGACTGGTAGAACATCGTTCGATTGTACTCGACGCGTCCAGTGTTGTGAGCCGGCTGATGGCTACGCGTGTGCTCCTGCTCGTCAAAGCCGGTCGCGATCACGGTGATTTTAACCCTACCGTCAAAAGCCGGGTCCTGAACCGCGCCAAAGATAATATTGGCGTCGGGGTGAGCTGCCTTACTGATGATATCTGCCGCCTCATTGACCTCGTACAGGGTCAGGTCCAGGCCACCTGTGATGTTGAAGAGCACGCCGTGCGCTCCATTGATATCGATATCGAGCAGTGGACTGGAGATGGCGATATGTGCGGCGTCGACCGCACGCGATTCGCCGCTGGCCTCGCCGATGGCCATCAGGGCAGAACCAGCCGCCGACATGATAGTCTTAACGTCTGCAAAGTCCAGATTGATCAGACCAGGGACAGTGATCAGGTCGCTGATACCCTGAATGCCCTGACGTAAGACATCGTCGGCCAGACGGAACGCCTCTTTCAGCGGTGTCTTTTTGTCGGCAACCTGCAACAGGCGATCGTTCGGGACGGTGATCAGCGTGTCGACATGCTGCTTGAGGTTGGCAATCCCTTCCTCAGCGGCCAGGCGGCGCTTATTGCCCTCGAACGCAAAAGGCTTGGTAACAACTCCCACCGTCAGCGCACCAACCTCACGGGCAATCTGCGCGATTACCGGACTGGCACCTGTGCCAGTTCCCCCCCCCATACCGGCGGTAATAAAAATCATATCCGACCCTTTGAGTCGCTCGTACAGTTCCTCAGCGTTCTCTTCAGCCGCTTTAGCCCCGACGTTGGGATTGCCACCTGCACCCAGTCCACGTGTCAACTTATCTCCGATACGGATAAAAGTTGGAGCCTGGGTTGTCAGGAGCGCCTGAGCATCCGTATTGACCGCAATAAATTCGATGCCCGACATATTGGCTTGAATCATGCGATTTACAGCGTTGCTCCCTCCACCCCCCACGCCAATCACGCGGATCTGAGCGAAGCCTTCAGCTTGATGATTTCCTAATGGTAGCATTCTCGTGGCCTGCCTTTCCCAACGTATAGAAACGTATGGATTGCGGTGAAATGGCCGCACAAGTGAGCAGAAGCGTCTGCACGTAGCCCAGGCCCGTTTAGAGACCATTCGCCAGGTGTCTCGTTTAGCTGCTATTACCGCCTCACGAGAGAAAAGTTTAACGTTTCCGATGGGTGCTTTTTCTCGTTGGTAACGGGAACTAGTATATCACACGTTTCCAAACTGTTTCAAGAATTTTTGGGTTTTCCTGGGCTTTCGCCCTCACTCCCTGGCTGCGGTTTTTCTTTGTTTGTCGGGCGTGATCGCCCACCTCCAGGAAGAAAAGATGCAGCAAGGCGTTTTGCAGGCGCATGCATGCGCCTGCAAAACGCCTTGCTGCATGTAAAAGCATTTGCTTCGCCTGCGGCGAAGCACTTTTTATGGAATAAATGCTCGGAACCAGCGCCCGAGGCGCGAGAAACGGCTATTTTGCACCACCTCTTCCTCTGCTTCTTCTTCGTCGATCATAAGAGAGGTGTGGCGCAATCCCCAGAGCAACAGCCCGACAGCAGTTGCATAAGCTGGACGACTGATCGTGTCAGCCAGGCCGTGCAGGCCCAGCGGAGTTCCCAGACGCGCAGGGAGATCGAGAATCTGACCGGCTACATCGCGAATACCTGGCAGTTCGGCGGTCCCGCCCGTGACCACTACCCCCGCCGGAAGCAGTCCGTCGTAACCGGATTTCTTGATCTCCTCGTGAACCATCTCAAACAACTCTTCAACTCGCGCTTGAATAATTTCAGCTAGCAACTTACGCGGCACCAGGTCATCGCAATCGGGCATAAAATGCGCCAGATCGATCATGTCGTCTTCGCTGATGGTCGCAGGGTTGCAGTGACCATAAGTCACTTTTAGCTCCTCGGCCACCCCAAAGGGCAGGCGCAGGCCAATCGCGATATCGCTGGTGATCAGGTTGCCCCCGATTGGCAAAACGATGGTCTGCCAGATTGCGCCGTCGGTAAAAACCGCGATATCGGTAGTGCCTCCACCGATATCAACCAGCGCTACCCCCAGGTCCGTCTCACCTTCCGCCAGCACAGCCTCGCTTGAAGCCAGTGGCTCCAATACCAGGTCTTCAATCTCTACACGTGTCTTATGCACACACTTGATGAGATTATGGATCGATGAAACCGCACCCGTTATGATATGCGCCTCCACCTCCAGACGAAAACCGGACATCCCTATCGGGTTTTTGATGCCTTCCTGCCCATCTACAACATAACCACGTGGGATCACATGAATTACCTCGCGATTCGCAGGTATGGCAATGGCCCGCGCAACCTCTATAGCTCGACTGATATCGTTCTGTACGATGTCCCGATGACTGGGCGAGATTGCAACAAAGCCCTTACTATTATCAGACTCGATATGGCTCCCAGCGATGCCTACGTACGCAGCAGATATGGTCTTTCCCGAAAGGCGTTCTGCACGATCCAGGGCCGCTGCAATGGAAGTGACTGTCTCTTCGATGTTCACTACCACCCCGCGGCGCAAACCCTGTGAAGGGCAGGTGCCAACGCCAACAATATTCAGTTTCCCGTCACGTTCCAGTTCGCCAACGAGAACACAGATTTTTGTTGTTCCAACGTCGATGCCGACGATCACCCGCTCTTGCACGATGCACACTCCTATGGGCGGTTATCCAGGTACCCCTTGTGTACCCTCGCGCTACAATTTCTCTGATTACGAGGCCGCTTGTAAAGCTTATACAGTAGTGCTTTTTCAAGGGGTTACACCCCTTTGCATTCCATAAATATGAAGGTTGCAGAGAGGTGCTCTCTGCTCTTGTGTTTTGTATGTTTTGCCTTAGGCAAAACATACAAAACACAAGAAAAAGTTTGTTGGGGACACCCCAAACCCCGGTTAAGGGCTGCTGCCCTTAACAATCCCGCCTACGTCCGCAAATGGGTCAATCGGTGTACTACGGTTTTAACGTATAAGTTGGACGGCGACCAAAACGCAGGTCGATTACGGCCAGTTTCAGGTTTTGCTGCTGCGCGATTCTCAGGATCTGCTGCAACTCTATCAGTTGGTTGGACAGTTGGTTGCCGTCTGTTTCGTCGCCCAGATAGGCCTGCCAACCAGCGGCGCTGGCTACAATATACGAGCCACGCTTGCCTTCGTTGGCAGGCACAAGTTTACTCCCTACGGCGATGCGGTCGCGATATTCAAGCGTAAAAGGCGCGACTCCCTGGATCTCGGGCAACTGTTGAAAAAGTTGAGCAATAAAGAGAATATCGGCAGCGTCGAAACGCGTTCCTGGCTGTACATGCACGTCTGTGCGCTGGTCAATAACGCTTGGCAGATCGCTCGTCCCCGTCAGTTGACTGGCCGGCGCGATAATCGTGCCGTCCTGGGCCAGTCCGTAGACGCTCTTGCCGCTCTGCCAGAGTAGTACAGGCACGCGTTCACGTACAGTGACCAACAGGGTATCAGGCAGCGTGACCAGCAGGCTGGCCGACGCGACCAGCGGCAGAGCCTCCAGGCGCGTCGTCAAGGCCGACTGATTGAGCAGAAAAATGTTCTGGCCCTGTATCCCCATGTGTTTGATCGAAGTTATCAAGGCCTGGTTCTGCGTCCCACTGATAGTGAGATGCTGCACATGAAAGGTGTTGCTGGCCAGGGCAAAGATTGCTCCACCTACGATGATGAGCAGTAAAGCTAGAAAACTCAACAGCCTTCCCCAGAAACCTTTACCACGTCCATTGCGCCGCCTGCGTGGCACTGGCGAACTAGCCCCCCTGCTGGATGGCAACGGCTTGCTGATCCGCAACTGACCCACCGGGGCCGGTCGACCCGTCTGCGATAGGGTACGCCTGACCAGGTTATCTCGCTTTGGCGGCTCAGGCACGGGCAGGCGATAACGCTCGCGCCGCTCGGACCACGATAACGGCTGTACTGCCTGGTGCGGCATAGTTACTCTACGCTTGACCAGGGTCTGCACTCCCCCCCCATCATAGTCGGGCCTCTGCACGACGCTGGGTACACTGCTCTGGTTGGCCTCGACACGCCGCACAACCGGACGCGAGACCGAAGAAGTCGCTCGATATCTATAACGCTGCATCGACTGTAATTCTGGTTTTTTATTCACCATGACGATGTGTTCTCCCATGCGCCGCGTAATTCAACCTCTAGCTCTAGTTCCACTCCAAACCGCTCTTTTACGCTTTTACGCGCTTCAATAATCAGCGTCACGACATCTGCGGCGCTGGCCCCTCCAGTGTTGACGATAAAATTCGCGTGGCGCTCGGAAATTCGCGCCTTCCCACAGACCAGACCTTTGAGTCCAGCCTGCTCAATCAAACGGGCCGCGTAGTCGCCCGCTGGATTTTTAAAGACCGATCCCGCGCTCTGCTGAGGCGGCTGGGTCCGCTTACGATGTTGCTTAAACTCTTCAACTTTTGCACGCAATTCCTGGGGATCTGCTCTGTGCAGACGCACTCCGAGGCGCGTGATAATCTCTGCCGGGTCGATCAACTGGCGCGGCGTGACGAGCGGTTGGCCGTCCGCGGCGAAGTCGATGCGCCGCTGCGAGCGGAAACGGCTGTGCCGATAGCTCAAGTCTAACTCAGCGTGTGGGTAATGACGCACCAGCGGCGCATTCTCATCATTGGGTCGGGCATCAATGACATCGACCCACTCCAGGACACTTCCCAGGTTGCCAAAGTGTGCGCCCGCGTTCGAGATAACCCCGCCACCGAGCGTACCCGGAATCCCCGGTCCAAACTCCAGACCTCCCCAACCCAGCGGGACCAGTTCGTTGAGCAGCCGTGGCCAGCTCACTCCTGCCCCGGCAATCAAGGTCGCGCTCTCGTCGTCCTCCGCTGCGAGCGTATACTCCGTCAGCGCTAGGCGTGCGACAATCCCACGCGCGCCCGCGTCGGCGTAGAGCACATTCGTTCCGTTGCCCACCAGGAGCAACGGCCAGCGATGTGCCATCGCCTGACCTACCAGGTCGAGCACTTCTTCTGACGTTTCAAGGCTGACCCACACATCGGCTGGACCACCAACACCAAAGGTGCCGTGGCGGGCAAGCGGCTCATTCCGGCGCACTCGTCCCTGGTAACGCGGGGCTAACTCTTGATAGACTCTCTCAGCGTCAAATGTCATGCGTCTTTCCTCTAGATCTTGCTTGTCTGCTGCAATAAGTAAGCTGTCGCCTGATAGATGTCGCCCGCTCCCATGATGAGCGCAAGGTCGCCATCGCGCAAGGTCATTTGTAAGAATTCTGCGGTCTCGTGTACACTGCCACTATGTGTGACACGCACACCTTTGCGCAGAAGTTCTGGCTGCCTCCGCAAGGCCTCGACCAGCTCAAGCGAGTGAACAAGGCCCGTGTTGTGCTCGCGCCCCGGATAGATGTCGACGATAACTATCTCGTCGGCGTCGTCAAAGGCGGTGAGAAACTGTTCAAAAAAGGTGCGCGTGCGACTGTACATGTGCGGCTGATAGACCGCTACCAGACGCCGACCCCCATAGCGGTGTCTGGCCGCCTGGAGGACGCGCTTAATCGCTGTTGGATGGTGCGCATAGTCGTCAACCAGCAACACATCGCGCCGCTCGCCTTCGATCAGCAACGGTTCCTCATTGCGTAGTTCAAAACACCGTCGCGTCCCACCAAAGCGTTCGATCGCAGCAAGCGTCTGCTGAGGGTCGATACCAGCCACTGTCGCGGCGCTGAGAGCCGCTAGAGCGTTCTCAACGTTGTAGGACCCTGGCAGCCGCAGATGCAGCGTACGATCCTCTAAAGCGGCCAGGCGACGTTCCCTGGCACGCACGCGGAAACTTGTCTCGCCATCAAGTTGCACCTCGTAGGCCTGAAAATCGACCTCGGTCTCCGTCTCGCCAGCCAGCGCATAGGTCAAAATCTGCCCAGGCCAGTCGACGAGCCGCTCGCGCAGCTCCAGACAGCCCGGACTGCCCGCGTTGAGGATCAGTGTCGCCGGCAGTGGCCAGTCCCCATTCAGGTCCATCCCGCGAATAAAATGTTCAAACGAAGCAAGATACTCCGCATAGTTGGCAAAAAACTCTGGATGCTCGAACTCAATCGAGGTGACAACCACCAGCCGTGGATGATAGTGCCAGAAATTATTATTAAATTCATCGGCCTCGTTGACAAAAAACTGGCTCTGCCCGATGCGATAGTTTGAGCCAAAGGCCGGAACTATCGCGCCGATCTCACAGGTGGGGTCCATGCCCGCCTCGACAAAAGCCAGACTGAGCATCGCCGTCGTCGTACCCTTGCCGTGTACACCACTGACCGAGAGCAGACAGTAGCCGTCAAGCCACTGGCCGAGCATCTCCTGCCAGGTCATCACAACTAGTCCCATGGCCCGAGCCGCGAGTAGCTCGGGATTGTCGGGGTTCAAGGCCACCGCCGCCGGTACATAGATCAGCGCGTCGGCCTCGGTCAGGTGAGACTCGCTATGGCCGATCTCAATCGCAACACCCTGACGCGCCAGCATCTCTGTGGTCGCCGAGGCAACCCGATCGCACCCGCTGACAGCCGCACCCGCCTGTAACGCCATCTGCGCTACCGCCGAGATGCCCTGACCGCCGATGCCCATAAAATGCAGGCGCAGCTTTTTCAGTTGTCTATATCCAGTCTGTTTCATTTTGTTACTTTAACTCTGGCAATCTTGAGTAACTCTGCCACAATACTTTCCGTGGCGTCTGGTCTTCCCAATGAACCAGCAGCCTCAATCATCGTCGCCATCAACTCAACTGAGTTCATAATATATTTTACTTGTTCCGCAAGCACACCCGGCTCTAGATCTGCATCTTTGATCACTCGTGCGGCTCCCTTGCTCTCAAACATGGCCGCATTTGCCTCCTGCGGCGACTTGCCGATCGCGGGCGGCAATGGCACCAGCAAGGTCGGCTTGTGCAACACCGCCAGTTCGCTCAACGTCGAGGCCCCCGAGCGACAGAGCACCAGATCAGCCGCCTGGATCGCCAGCGGCATCTCATCGCTCAAATACGGTACCAGACGATAGCGCTGCTTGAACGACTCGTCCTGTCCAGCCAGCACCCCGTTGGCCAGCTCCTGCGTCTCGCTATACAGCTCTTTGCCGCTAATCTGTAAAACCTGGCAGATTTGTAACAGCTCTGGCAACGCCTGGCAGACCACCTGGTTGAGGTGGCGTGCGCCCTGACTCCCCCCGGTAACCAGCAGCAAGGGCTGATCGGCCAGCAGACCAAGCCGTTCCCGCGCTACCATTGGACCAACCTGGCGAATATCCAGGATCTCCTGGCGCAAAGGATTGCCGAGATGTACGGTTTTATTGAGCGGAAAGTAGGCCAGCGAGTCAGCAAAGGCCACCGAGATCCGCGTCGCAACCGGCGCAACCTGACGGTTCGATAGATTAGGCGGCACGTCCTGCTGATGCATCAGTAACGGCACGCGGTTCAAATAGGCCGCCATTCCGGCAGGGACCGCGACATATCCGCCACTGGTAAAAGCTACATCGGCGTGAAAACGGCGCACAATTTCAACAGCCTGCACAACTCCAACAGGAATACGCATCACGCCCTTGACGGTCTGCCACGAAACATAACGACGCACCTTCCCCGCCTTGATGGTCAACAGACGCAGACCAGCCGCCGGGACAAGCTGTGTTTCCAGGCCGTCATCGCTGCCAAGATAGAGGATCTCAGCAGCATAGTGTGAGCGCAAATGCGTCGCTACCGCCAGAGCCGGATAGATATGGCCCCCGGTGCCGCCGCCAGATATAAGTACTCGCATACAATTCCTACTATAAAAATGAGAGACCCGGTCGCCCCCTGACCCAGTTACTCGCACTGACCAGTTGACGGCTGCGCTCAACTGTTTTATTTCACATTACGACCATTTTTTTTACGGTTAGTGCGCAAATTTGCTGTATATCGCCCCAATGCGGACGCCTCCGGCTCCTGAATATAGCGCGAGATATTGAGCAGGATACCCACAGCAGCCAGCGAGACCACGATTGAAGAACCGCCAAAGCTGATAAAGGGCAATGGTACCCCCGTATAGGGGATAGTTGCCGTATTTGCACCAATATTGATAAACGCCTGTAAAATCAGCCAGGTGGTCAGACCCGTAGCCAGCAAGGCTCCATAGAGATCCTGCGAACGCCTGGCCAGCCGGAAACCGCGAAACGCCAGAAAGAGAAAGAGCAACACGATCGCGGCGCAGACGACAAAGCCGAGTTCCTCACCGATGATCGGAAAGATCGAATCGGTGTATGGGAACGGCAAGTAGCCGGTTTTCTGGCGACTGGCACCGAGGCCCAGACCAAACCAGTTGCCCGATCCAAGTCCAAGCAATCCCTGATAGAGCTGCAAGTTGATACTGGTAACATCCTTAAAGGGATTAAGAAAACCAACCCAACGATAATAACGATAACCGCTGAGCGCTTCCTTCAAAAAGATCAATCCACCACAGGCCATCGCCAGCAAGAATTGTGCAATATTCGCCCCGGCTGTAAAAAACATTGCGGTGGCCATACCGGCGATAATAATCGCCGTCCCCATGTCGTTCTCCAGCAACACCAGACCAAGCACAATTCCCACCAGAATGACAAACGGAGCCAGACCGTAGAGAAAGGTGCTAACCTGATTGCCCTTACGTGCCAGCCAATCGGCGATATACAGGGCAAGCACCAGTTTGGTCAGTTCGCTCGGCTGAAACTCAAAGAATGAGCCGATGGCCAGCCAGCGCGACGCGCCATAGGCGGTCACGCCAAATTTGAGAACCACAACCAGCAAGGGTAGGATAACTATCATGCCACCGAGCGAGAGCCGTCGCCAGGAGCGATAGTCGATGCGCATAGTCACGAGCATTGCAATTACTCCCAGACCAACCCACATGAGTTCGCGCTGAAAGTAGTAGCCCGCGTCGCCAGTATAGCGAGCCGCGAGAAACGAACTGGCACTATCTACCATCACAACACCGATACACAGCAAGGCCAGCACTGGAACCATCAGCCAGGTGTCGATCTTCCCTGCGACGCGCGGCAGGCTCATCTCTAATTGTGAGAGCCGCTGCTCTTCTTCGAGGCTAATCGCCAGTTCGGGAGCGCTCCGCGTATTCGAGCTACTCTGGCGATTAGTCAAACGCCAGCCGGGCGTGAGATCGCCGACCACGTTGGAAGTGAGCGTACGGCGACCCATGCGCGGCAAGGCTTTGCGCGGACGGGTCGCGGGGGGTCGCTTGATGCTAGAGTTCGCCGCGAAGGTCCGTCTCTCGTCTCTACTGTCAGATCGCTTGCGTGGATTGACGGCTTTGAGTTTGCTGCTCTCGCGTTCGTTGCTCTCGTCCCGGCGTTTTTCCGCAGATTCCAGGGCAGGCGAACGTCCGGGTAGCGGGCGTATCCCGCTCGCCAGGTGCTCAGTATATGGTTTTCTGCGGTTGTCACGCGGCATATGCCTATCTCTTTCCTCTCTACAGAGTCGGGAATAGAACCGGCAAAGCGAGGATGCAGGGAGCGCGGCGTCCCTGCCGGAGCGCGAGGTGTCCTCGCACAAACCTCTTGTTCCTCTTTTGCCCGCCGCCGCAGGCGGCAGGGCAGACTTTGCAACAGCCCTGGCTTTACTCCACGCGGCCCTTGACGTGGAACATATATTCTAGTATAGTTGTTATATAGAATGGTGACCTGGCTGACAGGTTCAGATTTATAGTCTTCTTAGCTTTCCTGCTCTTTGTTTTGCTCGCGGAGAGTTTGCAAAGGGCCGGTGGCTTCGCGCATCAGGTTGAGCGCGTGTTCTACATCTTCATCGTTGGTTGCAGGATGGAGATTGTGCAGTTGTATTTTCTGCAAATCTACAGTCTGCATGCCCTGGGCATTGATCAGATGGCCCCAGGGGTCGCCGGGCAAAGGTTGAACCTGTCCGGTGGGTTCCGCCTCCCCAGCGTTCGGCCGCGTTCCATCGGGACGTAGACCGAGCAAGGCACGCCAGGCCTCGCTCAATTCGACTTCCTGCGGATCAGCCGAACGCTGATTTTTTTTTTCTTCTTCTGGTGATTGCATAGCTAGTTTCCTCATAGAACGCGAGCGGCCTCAGGACTTGAGATCGGGCGGTACTGCGTAGTACCACATCAATTGCTGGGCAACTTCGCCCCAGAGGGGAGCCGCCGCAGTACTGCCATAGATAAGCTTCTGTGGCCGATCCAGTTTGACCAGGACGACAAACTGGGGGTTCGACGCCGGGATAAAACCCGCGACCGAAGCTTCAGTTTGATCCGCAGACACACCCTGGGTAGTTGCGGTGCCGGTCTTAGCGGCAACGCTATACCCCGGTACGAGGGCAAGCTGGCCGGTGCCTTTGAGCGCCGCCTGGGTAAGCATTTGGGTCAAAAGTTGGGCGGCCTGCGGACTGATGACGCGCCGTTTGATTTCCGGCTGCGTCTTTGTCACCCGCCCATTATTGTCGACCGCCGCTACAAGGTACGGTGTCATCATCACTCCGCCATTGGCAATGGTTTCATACGCCTGAGCCACTTGCAAAGGAGTCGCCTCGATTGCTTGACCAAAGGCCTGCCTGGTCAGATCGCTCATTGTCCAATCCTGGCTACAAGGCGACCATCCATGCCCACAGGGGACGCGATAGTAGCCGGCTGTCTCCGGGCCATCGATCCCTACCGGTTGACCAAAGCCAAAGTTAATCAGATAGGGATAGTAACGATTCACTCCCAGAATGTCGTGAGCGACGTGCGAGGCTCCGACATTTGCCGAGTGGATCAAAACCTGAGTCATCGACTCGGTG
Source organism: Ktedonobacteraceae bacterium (assembly GCA_034437695.1). Classification (GTDB taxonomy): domain Bacteria; phylum Chloroflexota; class Ktedonobacteria; order Ktedonobacterales; family Ktedonobacteraceae; genus Paraktedonobacter. The sequence continues at coordinate 1,286 of DAOTTJ010000094.1, read as the reverse complement.
CCGTACGCCAGATTCTCCCAGTTACAGACCGAGGGGGCATCGCTATAGGCGATACAGCCGTTATCTTGTAGGGTTGTATCGGGCGTGATCAGACCTTGATCCAGGGCCGCAGCCATCGTCACCGCCTTCATGGTCGAGCCAGGCTCGTACGCGCATTCTAGAGCCGGGTTCAAGTAGACGTGCTCGGTATGCAGACAACCCAACTGGTTATAGTACTGACCATAGTGGTTGGGGTCGAAGGTGGGATAACCCGCCATCGCCACGACCGCTCCCGTGCGAGCGTTCAATACCACCACTGCTCCGCTCTGCGCCTGGTCACTGACTACCGTTTTAGCGAGGGCGGTTTCGACCATATACTCGACATTGTCATCGATGGTCAGGGTCAGGTTCGCACCGTTGATCGGCGCTTGCTGGTTATCTATCCCGACCGTCAGGGGGTTGCCCTGGAGGTCCGTCTCGACCTCCGAGCTGCCTGGTTGGCCCGACAGAAGTTTATTGGCCTGACCTTCGATGCCATAGACGCCCGCATTCGTCCCGTCGTTCTGCGTGACATAGCCGAGAATCTGCGCGGCCAGCGTGCCATCAGGATAGATACGCCACGTCCGCGCCTCTAAAAAAACGTCCGGCAAGCGGAGATTCTTGAGTGCCTGACTCTGCGTCGGATCGATGCGCACCGCTATAGGTAACGCACCCATATCGGTCGCAAAGTCGGCCTGGAGATCCGCGACTGATGTCTGCGGCAGCACCTGGTGAATCTCCTGGATCAGGCCATTCAGATTGTCCTGCGGATCGGCGGCGTGATCGATAGCAAACTGGTGTGGCTCAATATAGACATCGTCGCGCACGACGTTTGTCGCCAGAATATGTCCGGTGCTATCGTAGATAATTCCACGCGGCGCATCCAGAGCGATATTCTGCGTATGTTCATCGCTCGCCAGTTGAGCAAGATCATAGCCACTATGAGCCTGGATAATCTGCCAGTAGTAGAGGCGTCCAAGCAACAGGAGCATACCGAAACAGGTCAGCAGAAAAATGATCATCTGACGATTACGAGCGCGACGTAATGCGGGATTCATCGATCTGCCTCCTTCCTGTTATGGTTGTCCAGGCCCATTGCCGCCTGGTTGATTTTTAAGATCTGGCACAACAATAATCTTAACATTTTGCGTAGGAGCCGGTGCCAGGCCCTGAGACCCGGCGTGGGCGGCAATATATCCTGGTGATTGTTCATTGGCGATAGTATTAATGAGATCGTTATTCTCGCGTTGCAGTTCTGTCTGTTGGCG
>DAOTTJ010000093.1:0-16083 GCA_034437695.1 Ktedonobacteraceae bacterium | reverse complement strand
AGGCGATCGCTGACATTATCCACTCCGCTGATCGAGTACCAGGTGGTACTGCCGATCGTGCTGGCGGTCACGGCTCCCAGACCGAGACTCCAGCCTTCGCCCTCGTCGCCGGCCGAGGAACCCCAGCCGTGATGCTGGTTGGGGACGGCGCTGGAATAGGTCAGCGCCAGGGGTGGCGTAAAGCCAGCGGGACACGGAGCCAGGGTCAGAGGGTAGGTATAGTCGAGATTGCCCGAATTCCCTTGCACCGAGGCGAAGTTTGGTTTGGGGGGACTCTGGTCGTTCTGATAACCATCGCCTACGGTGACCGTGCCGCCGTGAAAGATCTTGATGGTGGCGCTAAGGGTCTGCTGCGCGGGAGTGTTGACCATCGGGACGACCATGCCCTGCTGTTGCAGGGCAATCTGGGTGGTCTTAGGGTTGGCTTTGCTGGCGGTGGTCAGCGCATCGGGCCAGCTGAGGTAGGCCCGATCGGGGTTGAGTTCGAGCGAGGCCAGTTCCTGCGCCGTATAGTGGTAGATCAGGGTCAGCGGTCGACGCAACGCGATGCCCTGGATGATCTTGCCCGCTGCATCGTGGATCTGGATCTGGTACTCGCCGAGCATGTTGAGCGGACCGATCGAACGTCCATGCACCTGGGTGATCGTCAGGGAGAGCGAGCCGGTGGGAATGGTGCCAGCCGGTGCGAGCACGTGAGAGGTGTCCAGCGAACCGGCAGGGAGCACGACTTCCAGGCGGCCATCGCTGCCCATGAGGTCGACCGGCAGTGCGCCCCCCGCGCGGAGCATCGCCGCCGAGGTCAGCGTCATCGTAAGCGGTTGCGTCAGGGGTTGCATCGTCGGCGGTTCCGCGCTGGGCAGTGGGGCGGTCGAGGTGGGTGGGATCTGTTGGGCTGGCGTGTGCTGAAGTTGAGGAAAGGCAAAGGGCTGTGGTGAAGTGGTCTGCGTCGTTTGCAAGGCACGTTGCAAGGTCAAGGTTCCTGGGACACTGACCGAGCCAGCCGGTGCGGCAAAGGCGACCGGGATAACAGTGCTCCAGTCGACCAGGAAACGACTCAACAGGATGAGCAGTAGTACGACTGTGGAGCAGACAATTCCGCGTCGTTTCCACCGGGAAGGGCGCTTGTGGCGCGATGGTCGTACCGCAAGTCCAGGTGTCGTTTCCTGGAAAGGATCGGGCTTGCGAGAAGGTGAAGCGTCGGGCAGATGGCGAGAGGCAGTCATCGGATTCCTACTCCTTCAGGACATCGTTCACCCTATAGCGCGGCCAGGCGCGGGCAGCAGTCGCACGTTAGCGCATAATGCAGGACCACGTGTGAACGCTCACGCCGCTGTCAGGCAATGACGTGAAGAAAAAGCATCACGTACACAAATGCTATATTTCGTGTGTGCGATGTGTAAAAATAAAAATAAGGCAAGATTGGTATGGAAAGCATTGGATCTAAAAAGATTGTAGCAGGTGTTAGCCGCTTCCTCCAAGAGTATAACGACTGAGCCGCTTCTTTGTCAAGGGGCGGCACAAAGGGTAACTCATAGGATTGGGGATAGCAGGAAGTTTCTCTGCTATCCCCGGCGTAAGGTGAATGAGAACTATCAGGGACAACGCCGAGTTATTGAGCTTTCTATGCGATGGTCGCGGCCAGCGTTGTGGAGAGCGCGGCCAATTCGCTGCGCAGGCGCAAGAGTGCCAGATCTTTGGCTTTGCATTCCAGCATAACGTCGTAGTCCTGGAGCGGGACGGCGCTGGCGAAGTCGGAGAAGGCTTGCGCGGTAATGTACTCGCTGTGAGCGCCAGAGCGTTTCTGGGGGTCCTGTTCGGCGTAGTGAAGTTTTGGGCGCAGACCGTGCCAGGTGGCGAAGATACGTTCCCAGGGCAGCGCGGCGAATGGCACGCTACCGTTGAGCTGGTGGTGGAGAACGTCGACGACCAGCGGGGTGTCGGTGGCTTCGCAGATCGGCAGGAGGTCTGCGACCGACCACGAGCGTTCGTCGTTTTCCAGACGCAGACGCCGTTTGACGGCGGGTGGTAGCGAGCTGATGTTGGCGATAATGCGTCCAGTGCTCAGGGGTCGATCGCCGTAGACGCCGCCGCCGTGCAGAATGAGATCGCTGGCTGTCAGACCAAGCTGATCGAGCAGAAAAGCGTGGTAGACCAGGTCCTGGTAGCTGCGTTCCCAGACCAGACCGTCGGCTGACGGCAGGGTGTACTGGCCAGGGTGCATTGAGAGGCGCATGCCGGTGGCCAGTGCGCCGATTGCGCGGGCGCGGTCAAAGGTCAGTTGCGCGAGGTCGACCTCTGCGTGGGAGCCGAGCGGGACCAGGTCGGACGAGATGCGGAACATCCAGATCTGCTCCTCGCGATTCCAGGCGAGGATCGCGGCAAGCATCTCCAGGTTCTCGTCAACTAGCTGTTGAAGGTAGGGCAGGCCCAGCTTGCGTAGGGTTGCGAGGCGCAGGCTTTTCGTTTTGCGTCCCAGGGTAAGATTGACGCAAGCATAGCCGAGATGTATCATGATGTGCTCCAGGTTTCTATGGGTGATGTTAGTGCGTGGGTTCAGAGACTTTCTTGCTGCTTCTGCGACCAGGGAGCAGGAACGCCAGGGCAATCGTCGCGACCGCCATCCAGAAGGTCACAACATACGCGTTGTTCAGTGCCTGAATAAACCACTGTGAGTAGAGCGGACCAAGCAGCTTGCCGGTGGCAGCCTGGGTCGCCGCCGCAGCAGGTAGACCGCTATTTTGGAGCGCCTGAACTAGGTGGGCGAACTGTTGGCCGAGCGCGGTGAGCGGATTGTGCAGGTCACTCTGTGCCTTGCTCTGCGCACTGGCGAGCTGGTTGGTAAGAATTGCGCCCAGCATCGCGATGCCAAACGCCTGAAAGACATTGCGTGTGGCGCTCAAGAGCGAACTGGCGCGTGGAAGCTGTGCCGCTTGCAGGTCGGTCAGCGCAGCGGTCAGCGTCGTTTGCAGGATCAGTCCCAGCGCAACTCCGCGGATCGCGACAATCCCCATGATTTCCAGATAGCTCGTCGAGAGCGTCAGGCGCGAGAATTCCCAGGTGTTAACTGCCAGCAGTACGCTGCCCAGCATAATCAGCCAGCGTGCTCCGATTCTATTATAGAGCAGGCCCGCGAGAGGCGTGACGATGCCCGCGGCAATCGCCAGTGGCAGCACGAGCAGACCCGCTTGCAGTGGCGTCTGGCCGCGTAGACTTTGCAGGTAGATCGGTAGCAGAAATTCTGCGCCAAAGAGCGCGATAGTGCTGACCCAGCCGATAATACTCGCGGCGGCATAGGTTCGGCGCAGGAAGAGACGCAGATCGAGCAGCGGCTCGGAGACGCGCAGCTCGACGACCAGGAAGGCCAGCAGCGCGACGATCCCAATGCACAGAAGGCCGATGATCGACAGCGAGTTCCAGCCCTCGCTTGCTCCCTGCTGAATGGCGTACAGCAGCGTGCCAAAGCTCAGGGTCGAGAGGAGAATGCCAGGGATATCCAGGCGGGCCGCGACGCCGCGCCGATTTTCGTGCAGCCAGAGGAGCGAGAAGACTATCCCTAGCAGGCTGACCGGGATGTTGATCAGAAAGATGTAGCGCCAGCTCAAGTACTGGACAAAGTAGCCGCCGAGAATCGGACCACTGGCCGGGGCGACGACCAGTGGGATGCCGTACAGTCCAAAGGCCAGGCCGCGTTCTTTCTCGGGGAAAGCGCCGAAGAGCAGGGCGATGCCCAGTGGACCCAGAATGCCGCCGCCCAGTCCTTGCAGACTGCGGAATGCGATCAACCAGGGCAGCGAAGGCGCGAAGGCGCAGAGCACCGAACTACCGACAAAGAGCGCGAGCGCGAGGATATACAGCCGCTTAATGCCAAAGCGCTCGGAGAGATAGCCCGCTAGCGGCGTGACAATGCCTAACGCCAGAACATAGGCGGTTAAAACGCCGTCGATCAGATCGACCGGCGCGTGAAAAACGCGTTGAAAGGTCGGAATCGCCACATTGACCGCCGTCGAGTCGAGAATGACCATAAAGGTACCGAAGACAACAGCGAAAAGCACCTTCCATTTAGAACTTGTGGGCTGCGTGGCTAGAGATGATGGCTCATGAGTATCGTCGTCTGGCGGTCTGGCGACCGACCGGGTGGTAGTATCCATAGAAAGCAATTGCTCCTCTTTTATAGCTTATCATTTGATAAGTAAAGGGTAAAAAAAAGCAAGGGTTTACTGACTGTCTGGTGCTGGCGCATTGCTGGCCAGGCCATATAAAAGGACCTGGACGATCAGTTCTGCATGACCCATCGTGCTGATCGGTTTACTTACGGCGGACTGCGCGTTGTGATTCTGACCGGTGAAGCGCGAGAGCATGCTCATAAACAGATAGGTCGAGGGTATGGCCTCGATCCCGTTGTGTGCGCTATCGCGCAGTATGCCCTGGCGTATGCCATCGGTAAAGATCGAAGCGATCGGCAGGATAAAGCCAGTGTGAAACTCGGCATCGAGTAATGCACGCGCCTGTGGAGCCAGTTCGTAGCGCACGTCGTGTAACATCATCCCTAGATCGTACTGGACGCGTCCGATCAGATAGCTGGCGACATTTTTCAAGCGCTCGGCAACCGTTTCATTGCGGCGTGCGATCCGTTCGAGCGCGGCGCGGGTGCGGGCGATCTCCTCGGTCAGCATGGCCAGGTACAGCTCCTGTTTATCGGCGAAATAGTGGTAGAGAGCTGGTTGCGTCAGGCCACAGGCTTCTGCAAGCTGGCGCGTAGTCACGGCACGATAGCCAAATTCCATAAAGAGCTGCTGCGCAACCTGAAGGATCATGCGGCGCGTCTCTTCGGCGTCGTGCTGGGTCGCCTGTGTACGGGACGATCGGGCCATCGCTGCGTGTAGCTCCCTATCTTGCGTTTTTATCAGTTGATAAATATACTATAGGACAGAACAGCCAGCTTTGTCAAGGCTCAGGCAGGGCTGCAAGCCTGGGGATTGCGTAACTCATGGAACTTCCAGATTTCCGTATAGCTCTTGATGTACGCATACTTTATTGAAATACGCTTTATTTGACTGTATACTTTTCCTGAAATGCTTTCATCTTTCGTTTGATCTTTGACAAACTACTAGTAAGGCAGTAAACACCATCATGCAAAACGATCAGATAGCACCAACCAGAGCCGCCTTTCACGTAGTCATTATCGGAGGTGGGATCGGCGGGTTGTGTCTGGCGCAGGGTCTTAAACAGGCCGGCATCAGTGTTGCGGTCTATGAACGCGACCGCTCGGTGTCTTTCCGCAGTCAGGGTTATCGCATTCATATCAATCAGGACGGCAATCACGCGCTCCACGCCTGTCTGCCCGCGCATCTCTTCCAGCTCTTCTTCGCGACTTCGGGCTTGCCATTCGCGGGCGTCGCCAGCTACGACGCGCGACAGCTACAAGAAGATGTTTCCGAGTCGCGCCGTCAGATTGTAGCCGAGGCGGGTTTTTTGGACAGCGTAGAGGTCAACCGGCTCACGCTGCGCGAGATCTTGCTGGCCGGTCTTGACGACGTTGTCTCTTTTGACAAGACCCTCGAACGCTTTGAGCAGCGGGGCGAAGGTCTTGTCCGTGCCTTTTTTACCGACGGCACCTCTGCCGAAGGCAATCTGCTGATCGGGGCCGATGGGACGCGTTCGGTGACGCGCCAGTTGCTCTTGCCGCATGCCAGGGTCTCTGAGGTAGGACTTGCTCTCTACGGTCGCACTCTGCTTACGCGCGAGACAGGCGCATGGATGCCTCAATATCTCATAGAGGGTTTTTCGCGTATCGCCGATGACGAAGGCCTGGCGCTCGTATTTGGTGCTTACCGGAAGCGGGAGGCGTTTGCTGAGGCTACCGCAAGGTATCTGCCAGCGCTTCAACTCACGGAGACGCCCGATTATCTCACGTGGACGTTGAGTACGTCGCTGGAACGTCTGGGGTTAACCAGAGGAGCGGCGTGGCCCGCTGATCCTGCTACGCTTCATGCTGTGGTGAGCCGTCTGGTAGAGGCGTGGCATCCGGCGTTGCGCCGAATTATTGCCGAGGCGGATATCCCGGCAACCTTCGCACTCAATTTTCGTCTCTCGCAGCCAGTTCAACCGTGGCAAACCACGAACGTGACCCTTCTGGGTGACGCCATCCATACCATGCCGCCGTTTCGCGGGGTGGGTGCCAACATTGCTCTGCGCGACGCTGAACTCCTCCATCGCGCTCTGGTAGCCGTGGCAAAGCAGGAGATGCCGCTGCTTCAAGCCATCGGCGAGTATGAAGCGGCGATGCTGGACTATGGCTTTGATGCAGTTAAAAAGACTATGGAACAGCCACTTTTTGACCGCCCAGGTGCGGGTAGGTAGAGAGCCGCGGGGTTACAGATGGGTGAGGTGGATGTCGATGGTGCGGGCGAGACGCAAGAGGCGGTTTGTCGTGGAGCCGCGCACCAGTTCCTCCCAGCGGCTCCGCGCCGGCTGGCCCAGGACGATCTGGGTGACCTGGCGGGCCAGTGCGATCTCGACCAGCGTGCGGGCGATATCGCTGCCACTGGCACGAATGACCTCGGCTCCCAGGTCTTCGGCGAAGAGGGCGTGCTCCTCCAGACGACGTAGTGCGAGTTCACGCTCATGGCGAGCGTGAGTCCCGTAGCGCAGATAGCTGAACAGTCTGGCCGTGAAGGCGGGATAGCCAGCCGGTTGAATCGAGACCGCGAGCAGGTCGGCGTGTAGACCGTGGGCCAGCCGCCAGGCGTCGCGAATGACCTGGCGCGTGTGTGGACGGTGGTCGAAGCCGACCAGCACGCGTTCGCTGGCCGTCCAGCGTTCGGTGATGCCGTGCCTGGTCATATATTCTTGCAGTTGGGTCTCGGCCTTCTCGGAGGTACGGCGGAGCGCCATTTCGCGCAGTGCAGTCAGGTTGCCGGCGCGAAAAAAGTTTTGTAGCGCTGGCTCGATGCGTTCGGGTGGATAGATATTGCCGTGGCGCATGCGCTGGCGCAGCGCGGTCGGCGAGATATCGATCAGTTCAACCTCGTCGGCCTGGTCGAGCAGCCAGTCGGGTAGCGTCTCGCGGACGTGGACCCCGGTGATGCTAGCGACCAGGTCGTTGAGGCTTTCGAGGTGCTGAATATTGAGCGTTGTCACCACATCGATGCCGACCTTGAGGAGATCGAGCACATCCTGGTAGCGTTTCGTGTGGGTTGAGCCGGGGACATTGGTGTGGGCCAGTTCGTCGATCAGGGCGACCCTGGGGTGGCGGGCCAGAATGGCTTCTGTGTCCATCTCCTCCAGGATAACGCCGCGATACGGGATACGTTTGCGTGGAATAACCTCCAGATCGCCCAGTTGGGCCTCGGTCTGAGCGCGTTTATGCGTCTCGACGTAGCCCACGACCACGTCGGTGCCGCGTTCAAGGCGGCGGTGGCCCTCGTTGAGCATCGCGTAGGTCTTGCCAGCTCCGGCCACCGCCGCCAGGTAGATGCGCAGCCGTCCGTATGCGCGGGCCACGTCGGTGTTTTCGTCTTCCGCAGGCTGGGCGGCGGCGGGAGAAGCACGATAGTTCGCGACGGACTGATCGCGCAGATCGTAGCGCCTGAGTAGCTCCTCTGGATCGGGGCGACCCTCCTCGTGTCGCGCCGCGTGGCGTTGCTGTTCGGGTCGGTCGTGGTCCATCTCTTCTCCCTCGGTTTTCGCTTGCTTAGTGTAACGCATCCAGCGCCAGGTTTAAATCTAGCACATTCACGTAGGGTTCACCAAAGATCCAGAGGAAACGCCCCTGCTCGTGGTCGGTGATGACCTGGGTCACGGTAGCCTGGCTGAGACCACGTGCGGCTGCGATGCGCGGCACCTGGTAGAGCGCGGCTGCCAGCGAGAGATCGGGGTCCAGACCTGAAGCCGAGGCCGTCACCAGATCAACCGGGACTGGACCGGCGGGCGCGTCGGGGTTCTCTTTCTTTAACTCGGCCACGCGTTGCTGGACCGTCTGGATATAGCTGGCGTTAGTTGGACCGGCGTTCGAGGCACTGGAATTATCCGCAGCGTATGGAACAGGTGTGCCAGCGACGGTATCGATGGCAGCCGATGGGCGACCGTGGAAGTAGCGCGAGGCCGTCCAGTATTGCCCGATCAGATCAGAGCCGATCACCTGGCCGCTGGTATTGCTCACAAGACTCCCATTGGCTTGGTGGGGAAAGATCAACTGCGCCACGGCGGTAACCACACCTGGATAGATCAGCCCTGTCAGAATGGTCAGGAGCACAGTCAGCACGAGTGCCGGGCGGAGATAGGTACGTAGAAAAGTTTTCATGGTCTGTAATCCTTCTGAACGCGAGTGGCTATTATTTATTCAACCACTCGCGGTTCACGTCTCCTTTTTAGAGTGTCAGGTGCAGGGCAACCAGGATGAGATCGATGAGTTTAATCCCAATGAACGGGACAATAATCCCACCGAGTCCATAGACAAACAGGTTCCAGCGTAAGAGAGAGCCAGCGCCGATCGGACGGTATTTTACGCCGCGCAGGGCCAGGGGGATCAGCGCGACGATCACCAGCGCGTTAAAGATCACTGCCGAGAGGACCGCGCTGTGTGGCGTGGCCAGGCCCATGACGTTGAGCGTGTTAAGCTGAGGGTACGTGGCTGCGAAGGCTGCGGGAATGATTGCGAAGTACTTGGCCACGTCGTTGGCGATGCTAAAGGTCGTCAGTGCGCCTCGCGTAATCAGCAGTTGCTTGCCGACCTCGACCACCTCGATCAACTTGGTTGGATTTGAGTCGAGGTCGATCATATTAGCCGCCTCTTTCGCGGCCTGCGTGCCAGTATTCATCGCCACGCCGACATCGGCCTGCGCCAGCGCGGGCGCGTCGTTGGTGCCGTCGCCGGTCATCGCCACCATACGTCCGCCGCTCTGTTGCTCGCGGATCAGCTTCATCTTGGTTTCAGGGGTTGCCTGCGCCAGAAAGTCGTCAACGCCCGCCTCAGCCGCAATTGCTGCGGCGGTCAGGGGATTATCCCCGGTGATCATCACCGTGCGGATACCCATACGGCGCAACTGGTCAAAGCGTTCGCGCATCCCGCTCTTAACGATATCTTTGAGTTCGATCACTCCCAGCACGCGGACGCGTCCATCGGGTCCACCGAGGTTTTCCGCCACCACCAGCGGCGTGCTTCCAGCGCGTGCAAAGCCATCGACGATCGTGCGTAGCTCATCGCTAGTAGTCCCACCGAGGTCGCTGACGTAGGTCAGGATCGCGTCGGTCGCGCCCTTGCGGATCGCGTGAGTCGCGCCGTCTGTTTGCAGATCGACACCGCTCATGCGCGTCACGGCTGAGAAGGGGATAAAGGTCGCCGACTGGTCGGTCGCGTCGGTAAAGCCATAGCGTTCGCGGGCCAGCGAGACGATCGAGCGACCTTCGGGCGTTTCGTCGGAGAGGCTGGAGAGCATCGCGGCGCGTGCCACCTCTTGTTCCTCGACTCCCGCCACCGGGGCGAAGCAGGTGGCCATACGATTGCCGAGCGTGATCGTGCCGGTCTTATCGAGCAGGAGCACATCGACATCGCCCGCCGCCTCAACGGCGCGTCCGCTCATCGCCAGAACGTTGCGCTGCACCATACGGTCCATGCCCGCGATACCGATCGCCGAGAGCAGTCCACCGATGGTAGTCGGGATCAGGCAGACCAGTAGCGCGATCAGCGTCGTCACCGAGACCGGAGCGCCCGAGTAGATGGCGAAGGGTTCGAGCGAGATCACGACCAGGACAAAGATAATTGTCAGGCTGGCGATCAGGATATTGAGCGCGATCTCGTTCGGCGTTTTCTGACGTTTCGCGCCTTCGACGAGCGCGATCATGCGATCGAGAAAGGTTTCGCCTGGATTAGCGGTGATGCGCACAACTATCCAGTCGGAGAGCACGCGGGTACCGCCGGTCACCGCCGAGCGGTCGCCGCCGCTTTCGCGGATCACCGGGGCCGATTCCCCGGTGATCGCCGACTCATCGACCGAGGCCACGCCGTCAACCACCTCGCCGTCGCCAGCAATGGCATCGCCAGCTTCGACCAGGACAAAGTCGCCCTTGCGTAGGTCGGGTGCAGCTACCTCCTGGCAAGCGCTCAGGCGGTCCTGCGTGGTCAAGCGCTTCGCGATCGTCGCCACACGGGTCTTGCGTAGCGCGTCGGCCTGGGCCTTGCCGCGTCCCTCGGCCATACTCTCGGCGAAGTTCGCAAAGAGGACAGTAAACCACAGCCAGATCGTCACGCCCAGCACAAAGATCGTCTCAACGGTCAGGGCCGAACGCGAGAGCGTCGGTGTCGCTGCCGTAAAGAGTAGGCGGACAAACTCGATAGTTGTGATGACGCTACCCACTTCGACCACGAACATCACCGGGTTGCGCAACTGCACCCGTGGATCGAGCTTTTTGAACGATGCAGGGATAGCATTGCGGATAATCCCCGGATCAAAGATCGAAATCTCGTTTTTGCGCCGCGTCTTCGCCTCGCTGCTTGCCAGTTGTGGCTCCTCCTCGGGAGCCTGAATCTGCTCGGTGCTCATCTTCAGAACGTCCTTCCTGCTTGCATAAGCAACTGTTCCACGATCGGTCCAAGCGCGTAAGCCGGGAAGTAGGTCAGCGCTCCTACGATCAGGATCACCCCGATGAGCAGGCCAACAAAGAGTGGTCCGTTCGTAGGAAAGGTTCCCAGACCGGCGACCACTACCCTTTTCTCGGCCAGCGAGCCGCCGAAGGCCATGATGGGGATGAGGAAGGCGAAGCGTCCGATCAGCATTGCGAGTCCCATCGTCCAGTCCCAGTAAGCGTTGCCGGCCAGACCGGCCATCGCCGAGCCGTTGTTGCCATTGGCCGACGTATAGGCGTAGAGGATCTCAGTCAGACCGTGGGGTCCCTGATTGGCAATCTGGCTGACTGCGCCGGGCAGCACGCTGGCCGTGGCCGCGAAGCCCAGGATCGACGCAGGCAAGATCAGCAGGGCCAGCGCGGCCATCATGATCTCCTTGCGCTCGATCTTCTTGCCCAGGTATTCGGGCGTGCGTCCGACCATTAGACCGGCTATAAAGACCGCCAGGATGGCGAACATCAGCATCCCATACAGACCAGAGCCAACACCGCCGAAGACTATCTCGCCCAGACCGATATTGGCCAGTGGGACCAGTCCGCCGATGGGCGTGTAGCTGTCGATAAAGCTATTGACGCAGCCGCAGGAGGTCGCGGTGGAGATAGTGTCAAAGAGCGTCGAATCGGTGATGCCGAAGCGTACCTCTTTGCCCTCCATGTTGCCCCCGGCCTGGTTAGCGGTGACGCTCTGATTGACTCCCGCGTGGGCGATCAGCGGATTGCCGGTCTGTTCAGCCACCAGCGCTACCGAGAAGCCGACGACCAGCAGGATAACCGAGGCCGCCCACAGCACCCAGCCCTGGCGCGTATCGCCGACCGCTTTGCCAAACATATAGAACAGGCCCGCGGGGATCATCAGCACCGAAAACATGATCAGCAGGTTAGTGAAGGCGTTCGGATTTTCAAAGGGATGCGCCGAGTTGGTGTTAAAGAAACCGCCGCCGTTGGTGCCGAGGTTTTTGATAAACTCCATCGAAGCGACCGGTCCTTGCGCGATGACCTGGACCTGGCCGTTCAGCGTATGGACAATGGTGTATGGACTGAAGTTCTGGATCATGCCCTGCGAGACAAAGATAAGTGCACCCACGATTGAGATGGGCAACAGTATATAAAGAACGCAGCGTGTCAGATCGACCCAGAAGTTGCCCAGCGTGCGGGCGCTGCGCCGGGAGAGGCCACGAATCAGCGCGACCGACAGGACGATACCCGTAGCGGCCGAGGCGAACATATGGAACGTCAGACCCATCATCTGGGTCAGATAGCTCATGGTGGTTTCGCCAGTATAGAACTGCCAGTTTGTGTTGGTAGTAAAACTGGCGGCGGTATTAAAAGCCAGGCCAGGCTCTACATTGCTCAGTCCCTGGGGATTGAGTGGGAGCCACTGCTGCGTGCGTTCGATCAGATAGAGCAGCAGTAGCCCAACCACGCTAAAGATCAGCATCGCAACGACATATCCCCACCATTTCTGCTCCTCTTCGGGGTTGATGCCCGCCAACTTGTAAAAGAAACGTTCCACGGGAACGAAGACAGGTGTCAACCAGGTTCGCTCTCCTGCAAACACTCTGGTGAGATAGAGTCCCATCGGTTTGGTGACCAGGAGAACCAGGACCAGAAAGATCACAACCTGCACAACACTATTGAGCGTTACAGGCATAGGATTTTCCTCACATTTACTCCAACGTTAATCAAACAACTAAAATTTTTCGGGGGCCAGCAGAGCCACGACGAGGTAGACTAGTACGCCGAGGGCGACGATGCCTACCAGGATATATTCCAGTGGCGAATTCATATATTCCTCCTGGACGCAATCACAGATACCGCTTGCGTCCATGCGTTTACAGGCGATCGCAGCCGAACGTCAGACCGACGAGGGCCAGAAATGTGCTACAACTTACCAGGATGACCAGGATATCAAGCATGATGCTTTTCCCCTTTCTTATAGATAGTATAGAGAGTCAGTGTTCATTACTCAGTGCCAGATCGTCGGTTGGCTCTGGCGTGTCCTGCACGTACGGCTCGCTGGTCAACGTTGCCGTCTCGGCCAGGCGTAGCAGCGCGTCCACCGGGAAAGGTTTGGGCAGATAGGCCAGGGGACGAAATTCGCGCAGGCGTGCCATGCTGACCCGTACCGCGGAGAGAACCACCACTGGCAGCTTTGCCAGTGTGTCGTCCTGTGGGTCTCTTCGCGGGCGTAGCCATTGCTCCTGTTGCGCGATACGCAGGATATCCCATCCACTCTGGTCGGGGAGGTTGATATCCAGCACGACGAGGTCAAACGCATGTAGCCGTAGCTCGTCGAGTGCCGAGCGTGCGTCTTCGGCGACACGCACCTCATGTCCACGCGCTTGCAGAATGCGCTTGATCAGATCGCGCAGGCTCTCATCATCTTCGACCAGCAGAATATGGCTTGTGGGCATCTCTCAACTCCTTTCCTGCGTAACTCGCCGATAGCACACCGGCCATCAGTTCGTCCTACCATCCGTGAGACTCGCCGATTTAACCGATAGCAAACCGATTGATCGGGGCGCTGAGCGAGCCTCTCAGGCCGGGTGTAGCACTTGCGGCCAGTTGGAAGAAGGGACGATTGTTGGCTTCCATTGAGAAGTATAAGCGGAAAAAAGTAAATACGCGTTCTGAAGAAAGCCTCCGATGCTCCAGATAACCTCTAGATCTGTGACCCGGTGTTCAAAAAAAACTCAAGAAAATATGGCGGCGCATGCCCTCTTTGAGCGCAGGTGCGATTTTCTAACACGTTGACCCCAGCAAGAAATGGGTCAAAGTAAGCAGTGAGCGTTCACTCACTGCTTACTTTGACCCATTTGCAAAAGGGTGATTGGGTGGGAAAGAGGCGCGACGAATGCGCCAGCCAAGTCTATACAAAGGGTGGGTAGGTAGGAAGATCAGTGTTGGAGCAGATAGACATCCGACCAGTCGCCAAAGTAGAGGCCGGTACTATTCAGCGAGACGCCGTGTACATAGCCTGGGATGACCGCGCTCATGCTCTGGTGGTCGATTGGCAGCCAGCCCACGCCCGTAATCGCCAGGCGTTCGGCCTGGTTATAGAGCGTCAGGCGGGCCTGCCCGGAGGCATTCTCGGCCTGAGCGATGGTCTGATCGAACTGTGGGTCGCTCCAACTCCCGTTATTATTGGGAGCAGTCGAGAGCAGATTGAGCGCCAGCCAGTCGTAGGGATCGGGAAAGTCCGCGCTCCACTGTGTAAAGCCAAACTGGATCTGGCGATTGGCCGTCTCCGTATTATAGGCGTTGAGTTCGACCGGTTGCAGGTGGACCACAATGTTCAGCGCACTCTGCCACATCTGTTGCAGGGCCTGAGCGAGGTCGGCGGAGACCTGTGCGGTGGGGAAAGAGAAGGTGATCGCCGGGATGCTGTTGACATCGGGGTAGGCCGACTGCAAGAGCGCTTTCGCCTGCGTTGGATTAAAGGCCAGACCCTGATAGCCGGGCTGGTAGCCGGGCATACCGGGCGGGATGATAGTAGGTGCAGCTACGACTGCGCCGCCAAAGACCGTTTTGGCGAGCGCCGTTTTGTTGATAGCATAGGCAAATGCCTGGCGTACCGCCAGTTTATTGAAGGGCGGACGCGTGTTGTTAAAGAAGAGCATATCGCTCTCCAGCAGCGATTGACTGGTGTACCCCTGCATGCTCTGCGCCTGCGGGAGGTCTGCGGCCCCGATATTCCAGACAAACTGATCCTGGCCAGCGCGGTAGGCCTTGAAGGCCGTCGAGGGATCGACGAAGAAGAGCATATCGACCTCAGAGAGGGACGTTTTTTTGCCGTAGTAGTGGGGATTGGGGACCAGCACCATCCTGGTATTGTGTATCCATTCTTTGATCAGAAAAGGACCGCTGCCGACGCCACTGCCGACGATATGATTGGTCCAATCGCCTTGCCCGTAGTGGTTGATAAACTGTGAGTTGAGGGCGAACGCGATCGAACTGGCCATGACTTGGAGAAAATATTCGGTCGGTTTGGTCAGAGTGATCTCAAGGGTAGTCGGGCTTACCGCACGCACGCCGGCCAGCACTGTGCTTTTCCCGTTGCTCACCTCGCTTGCGCCGACGATATTGCCAAAGAAGAGCGTAGCGATCGGGGATTGCACCGTCGGCAACAGCGCCCGCGTGAGCGTATAGGCATACGTTTGCGCAGTAATCGGCGTGCCGTCCGAGAAAGCCAGCCCGCTTTTCAGCATAAACGTATAGATCTTGCGGTCGGGCGAAATAGTCCAGGTCGCCTGGTCGGGTACGACTTGCAGGTTCTTATCCATGCGGACCAGTCCGCTATAGATCATCCCGATCGCCACCGCCGAGTTCGAGTCGGCCCCCTGAGCGGGATCGACCACGCCGATATCCTGTGTGCCGACATTTGGAAAGGTCAATACCTGTCTGACGGCTCGCGCTGTCGATGTACTGGTAGAACCGCCGCCGCATGCGGCCAGCAGCAAGACCAGCAGGCAGAGGCCGATGAGCCGTCGGTCAGACCGCAAGCGCGAGACAGAGAAGCGCGAGTGTAGGAAGCGGAGAGGGGTCAGTAGCCAGGCATAAAGGTGTCGGAAGGGTGTATACACTATGAGACTCACTTTCTTTCTGTAAGGGTTTGTTATCTGTCAAACGTCGCTTACAGTGCGGGAGTTTAGCAGGCTACCCGCTTGCGTGTAGAACGTTTGACAGACTGGCCAGCGTCTAACTAGCAAAAATACGCATGAAAACGGCCCGTGCCGCTTCCTCGGCTGGCGGACAAAAAGTGCTTGTATCTACTAACGAATGATAGCCAAAGAAAGCACGGCAGTATTTGTTATTTGTACCATTCATCAAGATTGTATTTTCTCCTCACATATGTAATCGTGAGCAGGCCCTCTCCGTTGCGCACGAGCTGAGTCTACCTGCGTGAGTTCGAGCATATCACCCTGGTCAGGGTACTCCTGGCCAGGTCTAAGAGCGATCGTGCAGACCACTCGATGCTTGAGGCAATGGGACTTCTGATGCGCCTCCTGCAAGCGGCGGAAGACGGGAAGCGTCATCGAAATCCTGATACTGCGGGCGCTCGCGCACCAGATACAGGGCGACATCCCTGCTGCTCGGATGTCGCTGCAACGGCCCTGACGCTGGCTGCGCCACGCATATTTGTGAACGAAGGTCTACCCATGATAGTCTTGCTACAAGAGGCCGTGAAACACGGGATCACTCCGCACTATATCCGCCAACTCCTGACCACCACCGGTTCCGCTGAGGACAGAACGCCCGTCAAGCAGGTGTTGATCGAGTCACTCTCAGAACGCGAGTCAGGAGTTTCTTCAGGCTGGTCTCCCCTACTGGCTCTTGTTCAGGGGCTTCAAGATACTTGAAGCACCCGAGCACTTCCAAACTACTGAAGTGAAAGCTTACAGATAGAGGTGAAAAGGCTTGAGAAACAGCAAGGCGTTTTGCCGGTGCATGCATGCATCT
>DAOTTJ010000092.1:0-6613 GCA_034437695.1 Ktedonobacteraceae bacterium | reverse complement strand
CGATGAGCAGAGCGCACGTAAGTTGTGTGAACGGCTAGAGTTTCTTCCCCTGGCTTTGACACTGGCAGGTCGTCTATTGGCCATCGAAGAAGGAGTTCCAGAGCGCATGGAGCATCTTTTGAGCGCTCTCTCGGAGCGCAATAGTACCGGAACTGGGAACAAAAGCTGGCTGGTAAGACCATTAGATATGATCGCTGAAGAAGGTAAAAAGGGGATAGATGGCCCAGCATCTCTCAGCGCTATCCTCGGATTGAGTATCCAGCGCCTGCACAAGCTGGATCAGGAGCGTTTTGCCCTACTTGGCGCTTTTGGTGGACAACCCTTGTTTTGGAATAGTGAAAAAGCAAGTAAAATGTGGGAATGCTCATTAGATGATGCTATGGCAACGCTATCGCAGTTTGTTCAACGCGGTCTTATCTCGCCACGGCCATATTCTCAAGGATCACAGGGAAGACAGACGCCTTCCATGCACTACTGGATGCACACTCTCCTTGCAGAGTATGCCGATGGTTTACGGCAGGAGATGAAATTATGAAGAATTTGCTTCCAAGCGATCTGCGTTTAATTCAGATATTATTAACCGATACCGATCTCTCTCCCAAAGGTTGGGTACCAGAAAATTGGGATATGATGCAACAGCGTGTGTGGCCTCTGCTAATCGAAGAAACCAACGACGAGCAAATAGTGTTAGACTGTGTTCGCGTTGTTGCGCGTATGATGGAACTACAGGGACTATGGAGTGCCTTTATTGTCTGGGGAGAAAGAGGTATCAGGGCTGCCCAACGTCTTAAAGATAAGGCTGCTGAAATGCAAATGTGCCTGTTTTTAGGCGTAGCTTATCATCGTTTGCGAGATAGCCAGCAAAGTATTGCATATTATAAAAAGGCACTTATGCTGGCGCGAGAAATAGGAGATCAGCATGCTGAGGGGAAGTCTCTTGGCAACCTGGCGCTGGCTTATACCGATATACAACAGATGGAGCAGGCCTTTGACCTTTACCAGCAGGCTTTAGCAATTGTACAAAAACAAGAAGATAGAGAGCACGAAAGCACTTTGCTCGGTAATCTAGGTTCTGCCTATGTGACTATCGGGAAACTGGATCAGGCGAGGAAGCTTTATGAGCGTCAGCTTGCTCTGGCTCGTGATTTAGCAGATAAACACCAGGAAGTGCGGGCCTTATCTAATCTTGCGCTGATCTTCCAGGAGAAAGGAGAGACTCCTCAGTCTATTGACCTGTATACGCAAAGCTGAGAACTAGCTCGTCAGATAGGAGGTCGTCATGGTGAGGGAAAGTCTCTGGGAAGTCTAGGAACCGTATACTTCCGTCTTGGTGATTTACAACAAGCTCTTGCTTATTTTGAGGAACGTCTGGAGGTGGCGCGTGCGATTAACGATCTACAAGGGGAAAGTGCTGCTCAAGGGAATATGGGGCTGGTATACCGCCACATGGATGATTTAGTTATGGCACGTGAACACTATACCAATGCGCTCAGTCTCGCCCGGAAGATACAGGATCGGATAGGTGAAGGAAGCGTTCTGAATAACCTGGGAATAATTGCTCTCTCAGAGGGAAAAAGTGAGGAAGCGCAGACCGCGTTTCAACATCGTCTGGAACTCGCAAAAGAGGTTCATGATCATCGCGGAGAAAGCGTAGCATTACTAAATCTGGGGGAAGCTTACTCTTTACAGGGAAAGTTGGAGGAAGCAGTAGATTACTATCTCCAAGCGTTAAAGATGTTTCAAGAACGCGGCGATCAGCAAACTCTGGCACTGACATATGGTGGCTTAGGTAACGCTTATAAAGATATGGACAATATTGAGCAAGCGCTAGTTTACTATCGGTTGCAGTTGCAGTTAGGAATAGAAAAAGACTATCAGCAGGCACAGGGCAACGCATTCCATGGATTGGGTCAGATAGCCATGCTTGAGGGCGACATTCAGAAAGCTGTCTCATACTACGCTCAGGCACTTGAGATTGCTCAGGTATTTCAAGAGAAAGAATGGGAAGCTACTACAGCCTGGGATTTGGGGAAGGCTTATGCTGAACTCGGTGATTACCAGCAAGCTTTGCCATTACTTCAGAAGACTATAGACTATGATCTAAGACGCGCTGCAAATGATCCCCTTGTGGATGAACACCTGGCTTATTTTGCTGCTATAGAAAAAAAGAAGATATCTCTTCAGGAATAAAGAAGGTTTAAAGCGTAAAAATGCCGAGGTCCTCTGTCGACCTTGTCTGCACTAAGAACGTCTAGAGAGAGGCTCATTGCTCCTTTTAGCGATGCGAGGAATTTCTCCGCTAACAAATATGTACTTAACGCAAGTTCTGGATAGTCCAACCATCAAACAACTGAAAGCAGGGTTGATCGAGATGAAGGCCGAGCTTTTTGGCTTGCTAGCTGTAAGCGATAAATCCAGCAATCAAATTCAGCATGTTCAAATGCCTGTTTGAGAATGGGGAGCACTGCATCAGACATAGAGATCCTCTCCTTGTATTGATGAACAATTTTTTGTTCATTGACCTTCTATAGCAGTGTAACGTATACAAAGCGCTTGGAGCATGCCCGATAAATGCGTGCGTCCCTACCTGCGTCGTCGTTTTTTACGTGCGGGCACCTGTCCCTGCACTTTGACTTTACTCTTTGTCGTTACTCGCGTAGCCTTTGCAGGATAAATTGAGCGGTATTTCAGTGCGAGCTTTAAGGCCGCTGAAAAAAAAGAGTGCAAAATCATCATCCTGAAGTTGATCGGCGAGATCCAATACAGCATTTCGAACCCGCGAAGTCGTTGCTTGTTTAT
This sequence comes from Ktedonobacteraceae bacterium, assembly GCA_034437695.1. Lineage (GTDB taxonomy): Bacteria > Chloroflexota > Ktedonobacteria > Ktedonobacterales > Ktedonobacteraceae > Paraktedonobacter. The sequence continues at coordinate 3,814 of DAOTTJ010000092.1, read as the reverse complement.
CGAGAAGAGGAGGTCGAAAGAGTTCAAAGCTACAAGTTGTCAATTGTAATATTTCAGCTATATCTTTCCCATCCCTGGCAGCATAGTACAAGGGTGCTCTTCCCGGCGCAGGTTGTCCATTCACCCCAACGACAAGAGCAAGACGTTTTCCAGATAGCGGTTTAAGAGGTATATCTTGCAGCATGTTAGACATTTATGGCGCATCCTCTAATAATCATATTCGCAACAGCATCCATTACCTAATAGTATATGCTGATACTAATAAGAGAAAACGACGAAGCAGAGAGGTATCTTTTCCTGACCGCTAGCATACTCTATACATGCGACTTTTGCATATACTCTCCATAGAATGATATAAGGCTGTTGCAAAGTCCGCCCTGCCGCCTGCGGCGGCGGGCAAAAGAGGAAAAAGAGGTTTTTCGGGGACACCCCTCTTCCCTGTCTGGGGGACAGGGTGCCGGCAGGGACGCTGCGCTCCCTGCACCCTCGCCTTGCCGTTTGTATTCCCGACTTTGCAACAGTCCTGTAGAATGATCTATGCTTCTAGGAAGGACGAGAAATCTATAGGGTGATATCTATCACGTCAAATAGGTCTATGAGTTTGTCGGGTATATCTCCTGCATTCATTGTGGCTTTCTTTCCCTTACGTTGCGATATGGGCAATACGCCTGCGAAAAAATGTGCTTAATACCGCGATGCGGCGCGTTCCCTGTCCAACAGGTGCATGAAGCTGCGGTCAATTTGAGAGGTTATGCACAGTAGAGGACTCAGGTTGTGCGCCAGTGAAAGGCGTAGTATACAATGCGACCAGGAGCTGATGTCGACAGACGATGCAGTTCAGCTACCGTATCGATAGCGATGGTTTGAAGCGGCGCAACTAACGCTTCAATACCCAGGACTGCATCTGCTGTGATGGGGAGGCCATCAAAGCTGACAAGATGGATCTTTGGTAGCATGTTGGCGGGACGACTTGAGAGACCTGCTCGCAGACCAACTGCTAGCCAGTCGTTGGCAGCGATGATCCCAGCAGGGATCTCGCTCTGTGGAAGGGGCAGTTCCTGCCCCAATTTCAGGCCTGCGGTATAGTTGAGCGCACACTCGACAAACTGGAGAGGCGCGTGGACCTCATTCAGCATTTCTTCAACACCTGCCAGACGCTCGCGCGAAGCCACGAGATCACGTCTGCCGATAAAAAAGAGGGGCCAACAGTGGTTTGCCAGCAAACGTCGCGCGGCCTCAAGACCAGCATCGCGGTCGGCCAGTTGGAAGATGCTCGCGGAAGTGTCGGTGGGGAGTCTGGCATCGAGCAAGAGGCAAACGACAGGTGGCGTATCTCTGTGGAGTCCCGCAAGGACACTCTTGCCCGCCTGGCCGAGCGTAACGAGGCCATCGCACTGCTGTTGGAACTGCCAGTGTCGATCAACTCTCTCAATCATGCAAGAGATACCAGCTTCCTGAAGGTATCTCTGGAGATACTCAACCAGCAACGAGAAAAAGGGATCTTCACCAAGTTTGAGTTCTTCGTCGATGAGCAGAACCACCGTACGTAACCTCTTCCCTTGTCCGCTCCTGGTATACGTTCCACTCCCTGGTTGACGGCGTACCAGACCCTCAAGCTCTAAAACGTCCAGCATTCCACGCAGAGTCGCGCGTGGAATGCCCAGGCGGTTTGCCAGGTCGCGCTCCCCAGGCAACTTTTGGCCGGCGCTTTTCTCCACAATCTGACGTAATTCCTGGCGTTTCTGGTCGATATCACTTGACATAGGAGGCATTATACCATATAACAGATTCAACCAATAGGTCTTTATTGGTCGAATTGGTTTAAACTGGTTAGCTACGAAGAGGGGGTTTGCATGGACACAGTACAAAAGCTGATTGTTATTCCTCAAGAACCGATAGGGGAGATCGATCCCCATTTGCATGGACAGTTCGCGGAGCATCTGGGAGAACTGATCTACGATGGGATCTATGTCGATCCTCAAGGGAGTATTCCCAATACAGATGGGTTACGCCATGATGTGATTGCGGCCCTGCGTCCTCTGGGGATTCCCGTTTTGCGCTGGCCGGGGGGATGTTTCGCCGATACCTATAACTGGCGTGACGGAATTGGTCCGCGTGCCAGCAGACCAGAACGAGTCAACGTCTGGTGGGGCATGGCTGCTTCGCCCAATCATTTTGGCACCCATGAGTTTATGGCCTTTTGCCAGGCGATTGGCGCTGAACCCTATTTCGCGGGCAACATAGGTTCTGGTAGCCCGGCAGAGTTGCGTGACTGGGTCGAGTATTGTAACTTCGCGGGTCGCTCGACGCTTGCCGATGAGCGTCGGAGCAATGGTGCCGAGGAACCCTTTGGGATTCGCTGGTGGGGCATAGGCAATGAGAACTGGGGGTGTGGAGGCCATATGAGTCCTGAAGAGTATGCCGCTGCCTTTGCCCGCTATCAGACCTATGTCTTTAACTACCCTGGAACACCGGTCGAAGCCATTGCCTGCGGTCCAAATGGCAATGACTGGGCATGGACAAGGCGTTTCTTAGAGTACATGAAAAGTCACCACACCAGTTGCCGCCTCACGCAGATTCAAGGCTTTGCGGCTCATTACTATTGTGGAACGGCTGGGACAGCTCTCGACTATACCGAGACGCAGTGGTTAGAGTTACTCTCCAAAGCTTGTGCTGTCGAAGGCATTGTGACCGGTCACCGCAGCATCATGGACGAATACGATCCTCAGCGGAAGATGAAACTTATCCTTGATGAATGGGGTAGCTGGCATCCAGTAGAGCATGGCAAGCCAGAGAGTGGATTGTATCAACAGAATACTATCCGCGATGCGTGTGTCGCCGCGCTCACGCTTAATGTCTTCCACAATCACGCCGATAAACTGGTGATGGCCAATATGGCTCAAGTGATCAATGTACTTCAGGCGCTCCTGTTGGTCCAGGAAGATCGCTGCCTCAAGACGCCCACCTATCATGTATTTGATCTCTACCGGCCCCACAAAGGTGCGCAAGCCATTCGTTGCATTAATGCAGCAGAAACGATCAGTCATGGAGAGGGGGCCGCGCAGGTTTGCCAGGATAGCTATCTCGATAGACAACCATTTCGCCTTCAGGCGCTTCATGGTTCAGCTTCGCTGCGTGCAGGAATGCTCTGTGTAACAGTTGTCAACAACCATCCTACTCAATCGGTCGAGCTTGATCTAGAAGTTTTCTCGGGTACCCTCGACGGGGCTGAGATCGTCACACTCGTCGCTGATGACATCCACGCGCATAACACATTTGAACAGCCAGACCGTGTGCAACTCTCTGCGGCGAGAGGCGTTGAGGCCAGGGGACGCACGTTGCGTGTCTTATTGGCTGCGGGCAGCATTACCCGTATCATGGGAAAGCTGGCTGAAAAGTAGTTTTCGTCTAGCAAGCATATCCAAAACCGCAATTGGCAAAAGCCACACGTTCATTCACGCGCTTTACTCTATCCAGGATCTTCTTGCCGATCCTGGCTCCTAAAATTACCAGTCGTTTCTAATTACCTGGCAGCGCATACTCACAGGGGACTATGTATCTCAGCATGAAAAATAACACTGTCCATATGGATATATCGTTTCCGAATGGGTGCCACTTTCATTAAATTTGCATGCTTTTGATATAGACTATCGCTTATTTGTTAGGTATAATTCACTACTATATGGTAGTGTTTCCACACGATCGATTGAGTGCAGGCCAGATCCATCTCTGGTTTCTCACGCTTTTTTCTGTGGGTAGATTGGCCATAGAGCATATCGCTCACCCTTCTATTGTCCTGACTGCTACAAAGCGC
>DAOTTJ010000091.1:0-12328 GCA_034437695.1 Ktedonobacteraceae bacterium | reverse complement strand
ATTTTCTGGTTCATCATCAAAGCAGGTCTTGTGATCGGCTTCTTTACCGGTGTCCTGGCAGGACTTTGTTTTACCGCAGCGTGGTTCCACCGTCACGCACGCGTTATACCTGTACAGGAAGAGGGGGTTATACTACCAGTCGATCTGATCAGCCAGCAAGAAGCGGTTGAAGCAGTTTCTGCACAACCAGTTGAGATCGAGCAAGAGGACTCAATCGAGCCTGCTGCCGTCGCTGAGATAGCTCCTCTAGCGGAGATCGATGATGCTTCTACAGAGTCTCTCGATCAATCAGGTCCCATTGAGGAACAGCCTGAGATCACTGAGGTGCAAACGGAGGAGAGCGATGCTATTCCTGCTATTGCGATGTCAGAAACAACGCAAGATCGACCAGAGTCGATTGAGCCTCCATCTGAGATTTCTGAAGTGATCCCAGAAACGGTTGGAGATGAGACATCTACTAGAGAAGATAGCTTAGATAAAACGATTGTCTTAGCAGATTTGCAACAGGATGCCGTTGTGCCTCCTGCGCTTATACTACCCAAAGATCTGGATATTGAGGCTTATTGCGTAAAATGCCACGCTCAACGCATAATGCATAATCCCAGGCTTTTTAAGATGAAAAACGGACATCACGCTCTCCGTGGAGCCTGCTCTGTCTGCGGAAGCGGTTTGTTCCGCATTATCAGCCAGAAGCAAGAAGCTGAGTGGGCTCCGAAGGATACGGCCCAATAAGGTTAACCAACTCGCTAAAGCCTGGCATTTGCTTTAGCTTCACGCACATGGCTACACTTTGAGACATGCTAAAGTTTGATACCATTGGGAAATTCCCTAGCCAGCTCGTTTGGCGGGGGCCAGGGCAGCGAAGCGCGAGGTATGCGTCTTGGCCCCCATCTGAAAGGCATCCAATCGGAGAAGATTGATGTTGGCTACCGTCAAGAGAGGCTGGAGAGCTGGCGATTCGTAGCGACTTGGGAGCAGTCAGACTCGAAGCTCGGCGTTAGGAGTCTTAGACCGAAATAAGAGTAGAGTGTTCCTTATCTTATTCTCTGCTTCTTACAATCCTTGCGAACAATACTCTTGACTGTCTCATGCGAAACCTCATAATCATCCGCAATCTTGCGTAATGACTCTAGATTTTCACTAACTCTCTGTATAACAGCAGGCTATTCTATCAAAGGAATGCCATACGCCGTGGGTTTCTTCGGTTCTGGTCGTCGCAAGGTGGTAATGGTAGGAAGAGGAATAATACATGCTTGTTCTTATGCTAGCAATTCTTGCAGCATGATATATATATAGTTCGCCATCAGGCTCAAGATAGAGCGTCAACATGGTGAGAGAGCAGCCGTAGCCCGTCGGTTCCGTAGCAAGAAGAGAGCGAAACACCAGAGTCAGTCAAGACCCTGGTGTTTTTGCTTTTACTTCTCTTATCGCTTGAGGGAACGTCTCAGCGTTTCTGGACTCACTCCATCTCTCTGCTCCGCCAGCCGGTTCTCCATGTTTTCTCGCATGAAAGAAGACTTTGCTATGAAACATCAGATCGTATTGGCAAGCAAGCAAGTATCACCAGGAGTGTGTAAGAACCACTCTTGGCCTCATTTACTATAGGAGCATCTCCTCTGGACGTTTAGCTGTGTTTGCCCACGATCGAGTAGAAAGTGTCCACCGAGTGGGTGTTCGCCTGGCCGTAGTCACCGGCCTTGAAGTAGCCGCCGACTCCAGAGGAGAGACAGCCGCTCTGGCTGGTCAGGTTGAAGGTCTGGCCGTTGAAGATCACGATCAATTGGTTATTGCTGTAGCTGATCGTGTAGGTCATCTTCTGGCCGAGCGGGGAGTCGGAGGCCAGGGTGGTGAAAGTCTGTCCCGACGCGGTGCAGAGGGTCTGCACCCCGACGGCCACATTGCCCGAGCCGTCGTGGTCGTAGTAGAGTTCCATCACCGGTTTGACGGAGACTGAGGGGTCGGCGTGGATCTGCCCGATCACCGGCCAGCCGTCGGTGTTGACAGCCACCGTCGCGCTCAGGGTGTTAGTACCGGAGGCTGAGAAGCCGCCGCTGGTGCCGTTCGTGGCGGAGTCGTCCTCACGCAGCTCGGTGCGGCAGGCATTTGCACGCGTGTGCTGCTCTATAAAAAAAGTTGCGCAAGCTCCATCTGGGCGAGACAAGAATGTATTACTGGCTTTCCCAGAACTGTAGCAAAAAGCTTTTGTCGCCGCTACCACATCTCCAATAGCCACATCTTTCACACCTCCCGCAACTCCAACAAAGAGGGCTACATCTTTCGTGTTCAAATACGGTTATCAAGGAAGAAAAAGAAACTAGTCTATCTATGGCAGTCTTGTCTGAAGTATTACGCAATGTTATACTGAAGCGGATAGCTGTTGCGTATGGATCTATTGCCGCTGATCGGCTATATTCTCTGCTGTAAATACGGGAAAGCTACGATGGACCCAGATGCCTTCACATGTTTGCTATTGCTAGGTGCGAGAGAATAAAAACCTTTCGTAATCGTTTAGATCGGCATCTGGCTGAGTTCAAACGTCAGCATAGCCTGACCACCTGGTCGGATCAAGAAATCAGGGCGGGGATGAGTGGAAGACTACTATCAACTTGGCAGTTTATAGGAGGGTCTTCTCGGCAAAACCCGTATGTTTGGACAGTTTTTCCGATAGTAGGTATGCGTTCTGAGCAGAGGAAAATATGTCCATAGGACGTTTATTCCTTTAGGGTATTGAGACCAATAGCCAGAAATATTTGGAGGTAAAGAGTTATGAGTTATCCTATCGAGAACCTGAAAGGCATGACAGCCGAACTTGCTGCGAAATTCCAGGCTGAGAATATTCATACGACAGATGAGTTCCTTGAGCATGCCAGAACACCTCACCAGCGTGTTGAGCTTGCGCACAAAGCAGGCACGACTCCAGTCGTCGTGAAAGAATTTGCCAATCGCGCTGATCTTATGCGCCTCAAGGGGATTGGCGGCGATCTCTCTAATCTGCTAGAAGAGGCCGGCGTCAATAGCTGTAAAGAACTTCAGCATAGAATAGCGGAGAACCTGCACAACACATTGGTAAACATCAATACAAGCAAGCATATTGCCCACCATGTGCCGCCCACTGCCTGGCTTCAGGATTGGATCACTCAAGCAAAAACGCTTTCTCAGACCGCAGCAGAGGAATAGATGGACAGCGTTTTTCCATCCTAAGAACGTTTAAGAGGGTCACTCAATTCACTTTAGCGTGGATAAGGCTAACAAAGCAGAAGCGTGCATTCGCCTGCACGCTCCTGCTTCGTTGGCTTATTCGTTGTGACGTTAAGCTCATTCAGTACATACTACCCCTAATGAACGGGCGATAGAGGCTGAACGAGAAGCAGTCAGCCATCGAGCAAACGCCAGCGTTGCCTCTTACGAGAGAATAAGCTTAACGACTCCGATAAGCACGAGATGAGAAACTACTCCACAGAGCAACGATCATTGCTGAGGCGATAAGCGTACTGATGACAGGCACACCCTCGATTGTAGGTTCCCCCTGGATGCTGAAATGGAAGAAGCCGACGATCAGAAAAATGGCAAACAGTCCGACCATGATAGACCCAAGAATACCGTCTGGCGCACGACGGCCAGCGATTAATTCACCAAGAAACCCAACAATTGCTGCAATGATCAACCATATAATGAACTGAATAGGGGTAATAGTCATAGTAGTGTATTCCTTCCTTGAATAAGAGAAGCTGTTCTCTGTGAACAGCTACTTACTACACGCCTTATCGCCGGTAATGGATTTAGCTCATGGACCAGACCTCGTTTTAGCCTGGCCTCATCAGGTACGTGTTCTCTGTGCCAAACTATCTTCTGGGTTTTGACAGAACCCCCTGGATGTTCTCGCAGGCTGATCGAGGTCAGGCGACAGCATGGTTGCAAGAGAGAAAGCTGCACTTAGGGGAGATCGTTCTCTTCCCATAATGTTCGCAGATAAGGTACGGCCTGTGGGAGCGCGATTTCTGGCTCGGCGATCTCAGGGTGCCATTTCTTTTCCCATTCGAGCGAGATGTAGCCATCGTAGCCCTGCTTTTTCAGTGTCGCGCAAATCTCGCGCAGGGGTATGTCTCCCTTGCCGAGCAGGCAATAGGTCCAGGTACCTGGATTGCTGGACTTGAGCTGGCTATCCTTGACATGGACATAGGCGATAGAGGAGCCGAGCCGAGCCTGGGTCTCTGCGGGCGTTTCGCCAGAGCGATACGTATGATGTGTGTCCCAGAGCACTTTGCAGCCTGGCGCGTCTGCCTCCTGGAGTAGTTCCAGGATATCCGCGCTATGGGACCAGGCGTCGTGTGTTTCAAGCAGAACGGTGATGCCGCGTTCTGCCCCATAGTTCCCCAGCGTGCGAAAGACTTCGGCGCTAGGACCCAGGAGAGAGGCACGCGTGGTATGAGCGGGTAACTCGCCGCCGAAGACGCGCAAAAAAGGCGCACCAATCTCCGCAGCCAGATCCAGCATGTGCTGGCCAGCCTCAATCGTCGCCGCACGCGCCTCCGACGTGACCTGTACAAGTCGGCACGAAGAGTCCAGGCAGGCCACCTCAATCCCATGAGCTGCGGGTACCTCGCGCAGTCGGCGGCGAACGTCCGTGGCCAGCCCCGGCTCAATGATTGCGCCATCTGCCAGCCGCCATTCAATGGCCGCGTACCCATAGCGTGCGGCAGCGCTCACTGCCTCTTCTATTGTCCAGCCGGGACAGGCCAGCGAAGTGTAGGTCAGTTTCATGCTACATTTCCTCTTTCCAGGGCATTAGCCTTTGACCCCACCAGCGGTTAGACCGCTGATCAGATATTTTTGAAAGATCAGATAGAGAATGACCACAGGGAGAGCGCTCACCAGAGATGCGCTCATCATCTGGCCATAGAACGGCAATGCACCGCCTTCCTGCCCGGCGCTGAAGAGCTGCAACTGTACAGCTACTGTTCGCGTAGCAGGAGAAGTCAGCACACTGGCGAAGAGAATATCGTTCCAGCCTGTCAGCAGTGAGAAGACCAGCGCCACGACCAGACCAGGTACTGCTAGGGGCATGATAATCCGCCAGAGCGTTTGTAGTCTCGTTGCCCCGTCAATGAGCGCGGCCTCCTCCAGGTCGAGCGGGATAGTGGCCAGGTACGTGACCAGCATCCACGTTGCGAACGGCAGTGAGAAGGTCAGATAGGTGATAATCACCCCCGTATATGTTCCTATCAGTTTTACCTGCAGAAAGCTCTGAATAGAGACAAATACTACAAACAGCGGCAGCAATAGCATAACATTGGGGATCGCCTGCAAGCCAATGAGCGTATAGAGGTAAGCGAGCCGTCCACGAAAATGGAAGCGAGTAATCACATAGGCGGCTCCCACTGCCAGCAGGACAGCGATTGCGCTGGCGACCAGCGAGACCAGTACGCTATTGAACAGGCTTTGGGCCAGATCGATCGTTGACCACATCTGGAGATAATTGTCGAAGGCCCAGTGGGATGGCAACAGGTGTCCATTGGCGACCTCTGCGTCCGGGGTTACGGATAGCAGGAGCATATACAATACCGGGATTAGCACAAAGATGGCTAGCACAAGAGTGAGCGCGATGCGAAGCCGCCGTGGTAGAATCTCCTGGGCTTTTGCGACTCGTTTCATGTTGCCTTCACCTCGCTCAAACGCAGCGAACGGACATAGAGGAAGCCAGGGATCAGGATAATGATCAGCGTAAACACCGACATCGCCGCGCCTGCGCCAAAGTTAAAGAGCTGAAAGGAAGAAACATAGATGTTCAGCGGGAGCACATCTGCCTGAGGTGGGGGTGGCGTCCCAAACATGACGTAAGGCAGGGTGAAATTATTAAAGTGATTAAGAGTCGAAAGCAACACCGCCAGCGCCAGCGCGGGCCGCAACTGAGGGAGAACTATATACATGATCTTCTGGCGGAAGTTCGCTCCATCCACCTCAGCTGCATCATAGACCTCAGCGGAGATAGATTGCAAACCGGCCAGCGTCATCATATAGATAAATGGCCACGAAGCCCAGGTATCAGCGATTACCATCGCCCAGAAGCTATTTGAACCCAGTAGCCAGTAGGTATTGATACTGGCTACGTGGATCGTGGACAGAAACTGGTCTACCAGGCCCGTGCCATTTAGGAACATCAAGCGCCAGACAAGCGCAGTCACAAAGGTAGGAATCACATACGGAACCAGATACAGGATGCGTACCAGGGAACGCCCACGATACGGAGTATGCGCCGTCAGAGCTGCCAGCACACCAATCGGTAGAATCAACAACGTCGTAAGCAGCGAGAAACCTACGCTTACCTCCAGAGAGGCGAGCGTTGATGCTCCGACCACATTGTCAGAGGTCAGTGCTGAGACATAGTTGGTCAGTCCCACAAAAGGAGCCTGGAGCCAAGTACGCAGCGTATACTGGTCAAGCTTGAGGAAACTGATGTAGAAGGCAATCAAAAAAGGAATGCCAATGACGACCACCAGCAGGATCAGGCCGGGCCAGAGCAGCCACAAAGGGCGACGGTTCCAATCGCGTTTGCGGAAAAGGCCTGGCGAGTTTGCTGGAACCGGCACGTTCTGGGGTATAGACGTGATAGGCATAGCTACCGCCTTTTTGCTTGCAGGATGCACCCTATCAGCGTGCATCCTTTGAGCCAAGAACCCGCTTCTGCTCGCGTTCCAAACGCGGGCAGAAGTGAGTGACCTCTACTGGAGAGAACTCTGGATTTGCTGGTTCGCCTGATCCAGTAAAGGCTGAATCATCGAAGGGGAATACTTATTTGTCGCGACCGCGTTAGCCAGCTTCGAACAGATCCCCGCCAGCGCAACCTCAATCGCGCCCCACGAACCAGAGAATGGCGTTGGTGTGGCTCCAGCCTCCGCTTTCACCAGGCCTGCGATCACAGGATTCTGGCTGGCCAGTTGATTGGCTGCGGTAATATTGACAGGTAGATCCCCAAAGGTCTTGTTGTAGTCCAGTTGCTCCTGCATGCCAGTCACCATGTTGATAAATTTCAACGCCAGACTTTGCTCCTGCGAGTAGCTGGCGACGGCCAGCATGTCACCTGAGACGATCGAAGTCACTGGCTGACCATTGGCTGGCAATGAAGTCAGACCATAAGGGATTGTCGGCATCGGGGCAAGGTTATAGTGACTGTCCATCCCGGCCGCGTGGAGCTTAGGGATCAGCGAGGTCGAAATCATGATCTGCATCCCCACTTTGCCATTGAGAAAGGCCTTCGTAGCATCGCCGGACTTCCAGGACATCGAGTTAGGATCGGTAATCCTGTATTTTTCCGCCCAATCAAACCAGAATTGCAGCGCGGACTCTGCCTGCGGCGAATTCAACTCGGCTGTCTTGAGGTTCGGTGTCAGGAAATCGCTGCCTAATTGTTTGCTCAATTGCCAGATAATTTTCCAGGGATCGAATGAATCCGAAGGGTCCATTTCCGCGCCATACACGCCCGTGGCAGGATCAGTCATCTTCTGGGCATCCTGGACAAAATCGCTCCAGGTCGTCGGTGGAGCGCTGATCCCAGCCTTCTGCAAGAGGTCTTTATTATAGACCATCACAAAAGGACGCATCAGCCAGGGAACGGCAATTGTGTTGTTTGATGTAATACCCGCCATAGTCAATTGTTCCGGGAAAAATTTGCTCTTGCCGCCGACCTGTTGCCAATCTGCATTGCTGAGCGGGACAAATCCTCCGGTTGCTTGTGCAGTTGGTACAAACGTCGTTCCCAGATCAAAAACATCGGGACCGCTGCCGCTGACAATCGAGGTTTGCAGTTTGGTCTGTTCCTCGGTCGTACTGCTATAGGTGTCCCAGGAGATGGTAGCGCCGGTAAGTTGATGGAACTCGTTACCCATCTGTTGCATCCACTGCTTCTGCTGAGTGGGATACGTGGTGTTGGCACCGAGCAGAACGTTGAGCGTCTGACCGGCATAGCTATTGTTGCTCGTGCTGGAAGTTGGGCCATTCCCGCATGCCGTCAACCCGAGTAACAGCGCGATACACAACAATGAAAAGATTTGGACGCGTTGTACAGAAAATTTCACTGCGTTGTCTCCTTCGCTTTTTCCTTGCGCACACTGTTTTGAAGGATAGCACCATTGCTCTCTCTTTCGTACCCCTGGTATCAGGCGGCCAGATTGTATGGTCGGTACTCCTTCCGGCACTACCTGAACGCTCGAACGCGCGGGATCGCCAGGGGGTTGGGTAGAATTCCTCTATGTTCTCTCTTTCTCCTTCCTTGCACGCTTGTAGACCGTATGACCACTCCTAAGTACAAAGGGATGTTTCTGCATCAGAGTAGCAGATGGTACGTACCAGTGCAGGGAAAGTGTCTGTTAGAAAATGACTTCAGACGGTTCTGGTCTGGAGCCGCAGGATTCGCGTACCCGCAACTCGAAACTGAGCAGAAGATGGCGGGTTGGCAGAGACTCGTTCGCTGCCAACTGCTCCAGCAGGAAACGCGCGGCAATCTGCCCCGCTTCAGTTAGCGGATGAGCCATCGTAGTCAGCGCTGGCGTCATGTGGGGCGCGAAGGCAGTATCGCCAACGCTCACCAGAGCGATATCTTGCGGAACGCGTACCCCGGCATAATGGAGCGCCCGTAACGCGCCAACGGTCATGGAATCGCTGGCCACAAAGAGCGCCGACGGCAGATTGCTCCTGGACTTGGCTTGCTTAATCAATTGCACCGCTGCCGCATATCCTCCCTCGAAGGTATAATTGCCATCAAATAACCAGTTCTGGGGAGCCGTGATCCCCTCTTCAGCCAGTGCCTGCCGCCAGCCCTCCTGGCGAGCAGTCGAACTATACCAGTAGGGTATAGTTCCCGGCGTAGGTCCTGCAATCATCGCGATTGATCTATGCCCCAGGTTGAGCAAGTGCCTGGTTGCCAGATAGCCTGCCTCCCGATCATTCAGATTGATCTGGTTGACATCGCAGTCTGGCTCCAGGTGGCGATTAATCACCACCTGGGGGATTCCCTCTTCTTTCAAGCGCAGAAGATGAGTCGCTTCGGAGACCGAAGTAGTTGACATAAAGATAAACCCATCTACTTGCCGGGCCTTGAGAGCTTCCACCGCCTGAATTTCGCTCTCAATATTCGGCGTATTTGCCAGAAAGATCGTATACCCCTCCGGGTCCAGGATCGCCTGTACGCTTTCGACAATCCGAATAAACAGGTTATCCAGCACAGACGTAAAGATCATGCCCACAGTGCCGGTTCGTTGTTTGACCATGCTTCTGGCGATCGCATTCGGACGATACTGGAGTTCCTCCACGGCCTGTAAGACACGCTCTCGTTTGCCTGCGCCGACATAATGCGGGTTCCCATTCAAAATTTGTGAAACCGTACTTACCGACACCTGTGCGCGTTGCGCCACATCCCTGATAGTCACGGCCTTCCGACGCATGGGATCGTCTCCAATCTTGTCTTGCAAAAATAGTAACTTGAAAAACGTTTTTGAAAAACGTTTTTGTAAGTATAACAGGCAAAAAGAACACTTGTCAAGGGTTCGCTGCGCCCAATGTAAGGTGATCCTTTGTTGAGGGGAGGGGCCACGCGTCGTATATGCAACAGTGCGGGTGTGAGCACCAGAAAGGATTGACATTTCCCTCATTTCCCTGTTATGTTTAGAAAAACGTTTTTCATCTTTTCCAAAGACTGGCATTTAACAAAGGATGAGCAATGGAAAAAATATTTCGCTTTGGGATTATTGGCGCAGGTATCATCGGGCGGACTCACGCGAAGGCGATTACCAGTCTGCCGGATGCTCAACTTGTCGCGGTGGCCGATATTGTGTCCGCGAGTGCTGAGGGTCTGGCTGACGCCTATCATCTCAGGGCCTATACGGATATTCAGCAGATGCTGGAACAGGAAGAGCTGGATGTTGTGGATATTTGCACGCCTAGCGGCCTGCATGGTGAGAATGCCAGCCTGGCGATGCGGGCGGGTTGTCATGTAATCGTCGAAAAGCCGATGGAGATTACCCTGGCTCGCGTGGATGAGATGCTCCGCGTGCAACAGGAGATGAAATGCAAGCTGGCGGTAATCAGTCAGCATCGCTTCGATGAGGCTTCCCAACGTCTGCGGGCCTTGATTGAAGAGCAGGCACTGGGCAGGCTAGTGCTGGGCAATGCGACCATCCCCTGGTGGCGCTCGCAAGCTTACTATGATAGCGGAGACTGGCGTAGCACCTGGACCCTGGATGGCGGTGGCATTCTGATGAACCAGTCCATTCACTCAATTGATCTCCTTCAATGGTTCATGGGGCCGGTCAAAAGTCTCAAGGCTTACACAGATACATTGGTTCATCGCATAGAGAGTGAGGATGTGGCTGTGGTGGTGCTACGCTTTGTCAATGGGGCATTGGGGACTATCTCGGCTACCACGGGAGCCTATCCCGGAGTGACGACGCGCATTGAGGTGTGCGGTGAGCGTGGCTCCGCGATTGTTGAAAATGATCGCTTACGCTATTTGCAACTAGCCCGCGATGAGCAAGAAGGCGCAGGCGACTATGGTCGAACGGGGGACCAGGACACGGCAGAGCGAGAGTCAGAGAACACGGCTGGCAACCCTGCAGCTCTGAATACAGATACCCACGCGCAACAAATCGCCGATATGTTGCGTGCCATTCGCGAGAATGGCACTCCGCTGATTGACGGGTACGCCGGGCGTCACCCGGTAGAAATTATCCTGGGAGCCTATGAATCGGCCAGAACAGGGCGGGAGGTTTTTCTCTCATGATTCGTTTTTCTGCGCCTGTGTCGACGAAATCTCTGCCGACCTTTTCCTGAGCAGATGCATCGTCTCGAAGCCTCATCAGGTTCTCCATGTGCTCTCGAAGGAGCAGAAACTTACACCAGGTTTAACAGGTCATTTGATGAAGCGATGATCTTTTCGATGAGGAGCAGCATAATTGCTGATCTTAACACAAATGTACATGTTGATCGGCTTGAATAGTGGACCACCCCAATGAATTCGATGTTCCGCTATCATTATCCCAGAACGAGAGCAGCAGGCAGGAGGAACCATTGAGTGCTGTCAATGTTTGTGCCAGTGCATCCGAACTTCTGGCGGTTTCAAAAAACAGGTAGGTGTCCTGGTGCTGAACATTCGTGTATTCAATGTAGGGATCATTTGGGTCCTGAAGATAGTTTTGCGTAATACCTGGACTTTGTAAGGCCGTCGCAATGTGCTCAGACACCTCTGTTCCTGATGAGACGGCCCAACTGTCATTCGAACTGTGAGTAAACAATCGATAATAGGTGGGAAGCTCCCAGGCAATGGGATGAGAGCCGAACAGATGGGCCACTGATCGCATATAGGTATAGATCTGCTTCACCCACCAATAATTCACAACCGAGGCGGGAATGGGGGGATAGTTGATGGAGTCCTGATCTAGGGCCATCACGATAAAAAAATCGGCGTTGTTGGCTAGTGTGCTCCAATCCTGCCATTTCTGCCAGTATGTCTGTACCTTCGACGTTTTCCACAACAAAGTTTGCCCCAGCGGAACCGGTAACTTGCTGCGCAACGATGCATCAAACTGCGAAAACGTCTGAGGGCTGGCGCTATTGCCATCTTCGATATCATTAATGAGACAGTCATAAGGATATTTTTGCACCTGATTCACCAGGGGCACCAGGAGAGAGGGAGTCGAACTCGCGTGCTTTGTATAGGCAACAACGTCTGATGCTGGCCAACCACCACTTCCTTCATCTACGCCGATTACTCCGCAAACCTGCGCGTGATATTGGGAATGTGCGGTCGTAAGCAGGTTCGAGAGACACTGCCGCATAGCGGATTGACCTGTATAGGAGTACAGTGTACCAGTGACTGGTTGCAACCAGAAATCGCCGAACACGTAGATATCTCTGGCTCTTTTGATGCCCTGTTGATTGATATAAGAGGGGTTTGCCTGATAGGTCTTCTGTTTTTCCCAGCCATTAAGGCAAGAAAGAATCCAGACTGCTGAACCTGCGGGTGTAAAAGAGGTCTGTGCTGACGACAGGGTGTGGCTCTGAAAGGCAAAATTTGAAGGAGAAGATTGGACTGACTGCATATCTCCACAACCTACCAGCGCGAGAGAGATAAGGAGCGTGAGAAACCCTATACGCACTAGCCTGTTTCGATATGGTTTCCACACCATTGTTACTGCGGCCCCCCTCTGGCCAATCTCTTACATAGAGCATTTTGCGTTTTTATTGGGCTACTAGTATAGTACAAACTCTTCAGAAGCTCTAATAGAATAGTATCCCACTTCATGTTTGGCGTCAAGTAGGATAGACACACTTGTAAGCC
>DAOTTJ010000090.1:0-36775 GCA_034437695.1 Ktedonobacteraceae bacterium | reverse complement strand
CAGTTGAATCCTTCATCGACCGTACCGATGCTGGCGAAAGACTACACCCTGTCGCCTGATGGTACCAAGGTTACTTTTCACCTGCAAACGGGTATAAAGTGGTCGGATGGTCAGGCCTTCACCGCTGATGATGTGGTCTTTACCATCCAGTACAGCATTCAGAACGCGAAACTTGGTCTCGACCCGAACGGTCTGGCGGGCTTCGTCAAAGACGTTTCTGCACCCGATCCGAGCACGGTTGTTGTTGATTTCACAGCTCCTTCAGCGACAAACCTGTGGTATCTGGCCGGCCAGACCTATATTGTCCCCAAGCATGTCTGGTCATCGATCACTGCGCCGGATAAAGAAGTAAACGCGAACCCGGTTGGTACCGGGCCTTTCCTGCTGGATTCTTTCTCCGCGTCGGTTTATAAATTTAAAAAGAATCCTAACTACTGGCAGCCTGGCAAGCCTCAGGTTGACGAGATCGACTTCCCGGCCTTTACCTCAAACATGAGCACCGCGACTCTGCTCTCGCAGCAGGGCCTCGACTGGGCTGGTGTCTTTATCGCGGACATCCAGGATGTCTATGTCAGCCATGACTCTGCCCACAATAAATACTGGTTCCCTGGTGTTCAGACGACCATGTTGGTACCGAACCTGACGAAACCCCTTTTCCAGGATGTCAAGGTGCGTCAGGCGATTAGTGCGGCTATCGACCGTGGTCAGTTAAACACTGTAGCTGAGTCGGGTTATCAGACGATTGCCAATCCCAGTGGTCTGGTGCTCCCGGCCTTCCAATCTTACCTTGATCCGACTATCACTCAGACGTACACTGGTGGTGACGTTGCTACTGCCAAGAGCCTGTTACAGGGTGATGGTTGGAAGCTTGACGGCAGCGGCTACTTTGCTAAAGCTGGCAAGGAGTTGGAATTCAGCATCATGGCTCCAAATGGTTGGAGCGACTGGAACCAGATGGAAAGCCTGATCAAGCAGCAGCTCAAACCTGCTGGTATCAAGGTTGATGTCCTGGAACCCGCCCAGAACGACTGGTTCACCAAGGTTGGCAATGGCGACTTTGACACCACTCTGCACTGGACAAACCACGGTCCTTCTCCGTACTACATGTACAACGCTCTGCTGGCAAGTTCTAACACTGCGCCGATTGGCCAGAACGCGAACTCCAACTTCGAGCGCTGGAAAGATCCCTCGACGGATGCACTGCTCAAGCAGATTGCTAACACAACCGACCCCAACGTAGCGAAACAGGCCATCTACGGTCTGGAGCAAATCGTAGCGAAACAGGTCCCGACCATTCCGCTGGTTGAAGGTTCTGACTGGAACGAGTTCAGTACCGCCCGCTTCACTGGTTGGCCAAGTGCGAGCGATCCGTATGCATTGCCCGCTCCATTCGACACCCCTGACCTGGAGATCACAGTTTTACACTTGACTCCAGCTAACTAGAGAAAGTAAGCAGGTGATCCTCGTCACGGTCCCTGACGAGGTTGATCCTGAGTACCTTAGGGATGCTTGCTGGTCTGCTCCCGTGGACGGACCTGGGGGTAGATAAGCAGCATCCTTTTTGCTCTAAATGGACGGGTGATAAGGGATAAAAGGAGGTTAACATGCGCTACCTTATGCGCAGGGTGGGATTTTACTTGATTGCCCTCTGGGCGTCAGTGACGATAAATTTCATTATTCCCAGGTTAATTCCGGGTGATCCGGTGGCAGCGATGCTGGCGCGTAGTTCGGTTCAGGCTACGCCGGCGGAGATTCAGGCATTGCAGGCGCTGCTTGGCAGTCCGCATACAAGTCTGTGGGGGCAGTATATTACCTACTGGCAGAACCTGTTTCAGGGCAATCTGGGCATCTCGGTGACCCATTATCCGACGCCAGTGACTGAGGTGATCAGTCAGAACCTGCCGTGGACGCTGGGTCTGGTGGGTCTGGCATCAATTCTCAGCTTTGTGATAGGTACATCTCTGGGTATGATCGTCTCATGGAAGCGCGATTCGTGGTTAGACTCGCTGTTGACACCGGCCTTGACCTTCATTTCGGCGATCCCTTACTTCTGGCTGGCGCTGATCTTGCTGCTGGTGATGGGGGTTGCTCTGCGCTGGTTCCCGGTCTTTGGCGGTTATGACTATGGCATGGACATCAACCTGAGTTTTACTTTTATTGGAAGCGTTATTCAACATGGCTTTTTGCCTGCCTTAACGATTGTGCTGAGTTCAATGGCTGGATGGCTGTTGACTATGCGTAATTCGATGGTGACGACGCTTTCGGAAGACTACGTCTTGATGGCGCAGGCTAAAGGTCTGACCGAGCGGCGGGTCATGGTGATGTACGCTGCGCGTAACGCAATTCTGCCCAACATTACAGGTTTTGCCTTGAACCTGGGTTTTGTGGTGGGTGGTTCTCTCCTGACAGAGATTGTGTTTTCGTATCCTGGCCTGGGTTTCCAGTTGCTTTCGGCGGTGAACAATCTGGATTATAGTTTGGTCCAGGGCATCTTCCTGGTGATTGCTCTGGCTGTTTTGATCAGTAACTTCCTGGCTGATATGGCGATTGTCTGGCTTGATCCACGCATACGGCAGGAAAGGCGGTAAGAGATGATGAGGTTAAATGAAACCTGGCAATGGTTACTCAGGCATCCTAAGGTATTCCTGGGCCTGGTGATTGTCTCTATCTTTGTAGTTATGGCGATTATCGGACCGGTCATTTACTCTGATCCGAACCACATCGATGCCACGGCGCTCAACCTGCCTCCATCGGCCCAGCACTGGTTGGGTACTACCAATAGCGGGCAGGATGTGTTTGCGCAGACGATTGCCGGTGCGCGTAACTCAGTGATTTTGAGTCTGAGTGTCTCGGTGCTGGCGAACGTGATTGCTATTCTGATCGGTATGACGGCGGGTTACTTTGGTGGCATAGTTGATGATGTTGTTTCGACGATCATCAACATCTTCCTGGTCTTGCCTGCTCTGCCGCTGGCGATAGTGATGGCGGGTTACTTTCCGTCGCGCGGTGTTATCCCCTTGACGATAGTCTTGATGGTCACTGGTTGGGCGTGGGGGGCACGCGTCTTGCGTTCGCAGACCCTTTCGATGCGAGAGCGCGATTTTGTTCAGGCGGCGCGGTGTGCTGGTGATTCGGCATTGCGGGTGATCTTGTTTGAGATCCTGCCCAACGAGATGGCAATTCTGGCGTCGAGCTTTGTCAGTACTGCCATTTACGCCATTCTGGCCGATGTCGGTTTGGAGTTCCTGGGTCTAGGTGATCCGACTGGGACTGGTTGGGGGACGATGCTCTACTGGGCGCAGAGTTCCAACATGTTGCTGGCCGGGAAATGGTGGTGGTTTGCAGCGCCTGGCATCTGTGTCGCCTTGCTGGGTGCGGGTCTCTCGTTAATCAACTTTGGTATTGATGAGTTGGCCAACCCGAAATTGAGAAAAGAGCCACGGATGCGTCAGAAAAAATCTGGTGGTGTGACAATTGGAGCCTTAGAGAGTAAATCTGCGAAGGAGGTTATCGCGTGAGTGTGCAGGGAGAGGTACTGCTGGATGTGCAGAACCTCAGCGTGGTCTACGACAGCGCTGGCGGTGAGGTCTATGCAGTTAACAACGTGAGCTTTACGCTACGGCGCGGTGAGATCATGGGTCTAGCTGGTGAGAGTGGAAGCGGCAAATCGACGCTGGCTTATGCCATCGGGCGGCTTCTGCGTCCACCGGCACGTATCACTACTGGCCGCGTATTGTACTATCCACACGCGCAGACTCAAGAGGTTGCAGTGGCCTCGCATGCGCGGAGGCGGGTTAATGTGCAGAGCAAGCCCGCGCTCGATGGGAGCGTGGATGTGCTCGCACTCGACAAGAAGTCGTTGCGGGCTTTCCGGTGGAGTGAGTTGGCAGTTGTTTTCCAGAGCGCAATGAACGCGCTCAACCCAGTTTTGAGTATTGAGGCGCAGATCATGGATGTTCTGCGTACTCACCGACCTGGAATGAGCAAACAGGAGCAACACGACCGAGCTACCGAGCTGCTCAAGCTGGTGGGAATCGCCCCGGACCGTCTCAAGAGCTATCCCCACGAACTTAGTGGTGGGATGCGTCAGCGGGCGGTGATCGCGATTGCGATGGCGCTTGCTCCCGAGATCATCATCATGGACGAACCGACAACCGCTCTTGATGTCGTCGTGCAGAGAGATATCCTGACCGAGATCATGCGCCTGCGTGCGGAACTGGGTTTTGCTGTGATTTTTATCACCCACGATCTCTCGCTTCTGCTGGAGATGGCCGATGAGGTGATCATCCTCTATGCCGGTCGTATGATTGAGAAGGCGTCGTGCAACGCGCTCTATCAGTCTCCGCTTCATCCGTATACTGATGGTTTGCTGCATTCGTTTCCGACGTTAGAGGGACCGATTGTGCGCATGAGTGGTATTCCGGGGACGCCGCCCGATCTGCGCCATGTGCCTGGTGGCTGTGTCTTCCAGGAGCGTTGCAGCAAAGCCTGGGATAAATGCGTGCAGATCAGGCCAACACTGAGCAATCCAGCGAATATGCCCGAGGCGCAAGACCGTCTGGTTGCCTGCCACCTTTACAATGGCTGGCGGGGCCATGAACCGCTGTTGCGCCGACCAGCGACGACCTGGCCGCGTCCGGGAGGTGAAGTATGAGCGTCGGATCACAACAGGGCTTTCCCCCATCTAACGGCTTTCCAGTGCAGACACCAGCCAGTCAGGCTGTACTGACTGCCGTGCATCTGCGCAAAGACTTTCCCATCCATCAGTTTAAACTGGGCGGTGGACCGCTGGTAGTTCAGGCGGTGGAGAACGCTTCTCTGACCCTCTACACGGGTCGCGCTATGGCTCTGGTTGGTGAGAGCGGAAGTGGTAAGACGACGGTCGCACGTATGCTGGCCGGTATGTATATGCCCACGCGTGGCGAGATTCAATTTCAAAAGCAGGCGATCAAAATTAAACGTTGGAGTGAGATGAAGGCCTATCTGAGCAATGTGCAGTACATCTTTCAGGACCCCTTTTCATCTCTGAATGCAGTTCACGATGTACGTTACCATCTCAGTCGACCGCTCAAGGCGTATGGCCACGTGCGTAGTCAGCGCGATATCGAGCAGCACGCGCTCTCGCTGTTAGAGCGTGTCAGTTTGACGCCCTCACGCCAGTTTCTCACCAAGTATCCGCACCAGTTGAGCGGTGGCCAGCGGCAGCGCGTCTCGATTGCGCGTGCTCTGGCGGCGCGTCCGACCGTCCTGCTGGCCGATGAGCCGGTTTCGATGCTCGACGTTTCGATCCGCCTGGATATTCTAAACCTGCTGCTCAAGCTCAAAGAAGAGGAGGGCCTGGCCTTTCTCTTTATCACCCACGATATTGCCAGCGCACGTTACTTCGCGGAAGACACGCAGGTTATGTACGCCGGGCAGATGGTTGAAGGCGGACCTTCGGACGAAGTCATTCGCCACCCGAAACATCCCTACACGCGGTTGCTGCGTGCCGCAGCGCCCAATCCCGACCGCATTGCCCGGCAGGCGCAGGACAGCGCGAATGGCGTAGCGGTCCCCGAACGTGGCGAGCCACCAAGTCTGGTGAACCCACCAGCCGGTTGTCGTTTTCATCCACGTTGTCCACAAGCGATGGCAATCTGTCGGCAGACGTTCCCGACGCGCACAGACTTTGGTGGTGGTCACTGGACCAATTGTCATCTCTACTCTCTCGAAGCCAGCCCAAATATAGCCAGAGCGACCACAGGAGGATAAATGAGTATTCTTGAGCACCCGGACCCACAGGAGGTAGGCGATGGTGACCTATCTGTATCCTTCTCTCAAGATTTTATCTGGGGAGCTGCGACCTCTGCTTATCAGATAGAGGGCGCGATCAATGAAGATGGGCGTGGTCCCTCGATCTGGGACCATTTCTCGGTCACTCCCGGTAAAACCTACGCGGGTCATACCGGCGAGATAGCTGTGGATCACTACCACCGCTATCTCGACGATATCGCGATGATGAGATCGCTGGGTCTGAAGGCGTATCGTTTCTCGATCGCCTGGTCGCGCATTTTGCCCACAGGCACAGGGGCAGTCAATCAGGCCGGCCTGGACTTCTATGACCGCCTGGTTGACAATCTGCTGGCGCAGGGGATTATCCCGGTAGCAACGCTCTACCACTGGGATCTGCCTCTGGCTCTGGACGAGAAAGGTGGCTGGCTCAATCGAGCCACCGCCGAGGCGTTTGCTGACTATGCAGAGATTATGGCTCGCCAGTTGGGTGATCGCATTCCGCAGTGGTTGACACACAATGAGCCGTGGTGTGCGGCATTCATGGGTTACGGCACAGGTATGCATGCGCCTGGCATGCGCGATATGTCGCTGGTACCCATCGTCGGGCATCACCTGTTGCTGGCTCACGGTCTGGCTGTCTCACGGCTGCGGACTCATCTCCCTGCGACCGCGCAGGTTGGCATTACGCTGAATTTTACCCCGGCCTATGCCGGAGATGGTCATCCAGCGACTCTGGCGCAGGTAACGCGCTCAACGCGTCACAGCCGTTGGTTTACTGATCCACTTTTCAAAGGACAGTATCCCGAAGGGCTTTTTGAAGATTTCGATGGCGCAATGCCAGAAATTGAAGCAGGGGATATGGAGATTATCTCTGCCCCTATCGACTTTCTGGGGATTAACAACTATTCGCGCACACTCTTTCGGACTGACGATGATGGCGTCGCCAGAGCTGTCGATCCTGTGCCTGGTGCCGTCTATACAGACCTGCACTGGGAGGTCTATCCACACGGCTTGCGCGATCTGCTGGTCTGGCTTGACCGCGAATACGCACCCGGAGCACTTTATATAACCGAGAATGGTTCTGCTTTTCCCGATGAATGGGACGGCAGTAGCAACCATGTAGACGATCCCCTGCGCCTCGCGTATCTGCGCGATCATATCCAGGCAATCAGCGAAGCGGTTGAGCAGGGGGTACCTGTACGCGGCTATTTCGCCTGGTCGCTGATGGATAATTTTGAGTGGATGGATGGTTATAGCAAGCGGTTTGGGCTTGTGTATATCGATTATCCCACTCAGCGCCGCATCATTAAGGCCAGTGGTCACTGGTATACGCGATTTATTCGCTATCAGCAAGAGATGCATAACAACACATAGGATGCGCCCACAGGCTGTGTTGCGCTACACTGATCTCTTTGTGCAAGCAAAGCACTCCCACCTCCGCTAAAAGCGTAAATGCGGCAAACCATGAGTAGCGCCGTTGCTCATGGTTTGCCGCATTCATCTTGAAGTCAAGTCTAGTCTGCGGCAATTGGCTGATCAGAGCAAAGCTGGCCACCGGATTAGATTTAGTTTGATACAGGCGTGATGCCGTGTACTGGCGTCATCTGGACGCCAGGTATGGTCGGTGGTGGAAGCTGCTTCATAGTAATATGCTGTGCATCGCCAGGCATCGTTGTCCCATTACCTGTGCTAAAACTGACGCTGACGCTATCGGGATTGAGACCCGGTTGGTTTTTGAGCAAGGCGATGGCCTGGGCGAGTGATTTGCCCACCAGGCTTGCGCTTATGCTTTGAAGTTGAGCCTGCGAGAACTGATAGGACGCGACGGCACCGCCTGGTACCTGGATGTCGATCAGGCCGCTGGCCTCAACGCCCTGGACGACTGGTTGGCCGATCTCTACAGTGGACGCGATGACCTGGTAGCTCTGACCGAGCTGAGCTATCGCCGCGTTTAGCTTCTGTCGCGCTATCTGTGTGGCGTCGCTCGATATGATATAGCCGAGGCTGCCTGTCTCGCTGAGGGTGACGCTGACGCTGGTTCCCACCTGACCCGGCTCGGGGTTTGACGTTGCGTTTGGATTAGAGAACTGTACCTGCGTGACGGCAATCCCGTGGGCTACGGCTACTTGGTGCATAAGCACCTGCTGGATGGCAGGTTCCAGTTTTTGTTGAATCGCACTCTGCAACGCATCAACGTCTTCCTGGCTGACGCCCTGTTTGCAGTTAAAGACCTCAAGTGTGCAACCTACCTTACCAGTGGTCTGGGCCATCTGTGATTGCGACTGTGTGCTGGTAGCGACTGGCGCAGGAATCACAGCCTGGGACAGTTCGATAGTCCTGACGTTGGGGTCGGCTTTGAGCGAAAAGACCTGACTGACAGTGCTCAACTGCGGCGTAAAATTGACCGTGACGCTCACTGCGGAGACGGTTTGATAGCCGTAGAAGAGCATCCCGCCAATGACTACCAGCAGGACAAACATGACCAGCGAGATAATCAGCAGAAGCGAACTGCGCTGCTTCTGAGGTTGCTGACGTGGCAGTCGAGGCTGGATCAAAGGTGGTCGGCTGGTCGGTGGTTGGCGATAGAACTGCGTCTGAGATGAGACGTGAAATGACGTAGTCGGCGCAGTATAGTCGTCGGGCGCAAACTGTTCTTGCGTGGTCGGATGTGACTGACCCGAGCGATTGGGTGAAAACGCAGCTATCTCGCCGGACCGCTGGAGCGTGATCTGAGCCGGCTGTGAGTTCCGCACAGCGGTTGCCTGCGAAGTATCCCTGGGGCCGCCCTGATTGCCAGTAACCGTTGCAGGATAGTCGGCGTTCCAATCGGGGTGTGCGACCTGGCGATACGCATCTTCAAAGGCTGCCAGTAGCTCGTCGGCGGAGGTATAGCGCTCAGAAGGATTAACCGCAATACTGCGTTGCACCACCATCTCCAGAGGTCCGGGCAATTGTGGCAGAGGAGCTTTAGAGCTAGAAGTGCCTGGCATACGTGCAGTCAACATCTGGTGGAGAATCACGCCGAGAGAAAAGATATCATTGCTCGGTGCCGCGATACCCAGCAGGCGTTCGGGAGCCATGTAAGCCACAGTCCCCACCTCCTCGCCGGCAGTTGTCAACTGGGGGCTGGCGTTATGGCCTTGCAGCGAAGCAATGCCGAAATCGATAAGACGCACATAGACTACGCCATCCTCAGCATCGAGCAGAATATTCGTCGGTTTGAGATCGCGGTGAATGACACCCCGGCGATGAATATATGCCACAGCCTGAACCAGAGGGACAAACAGCAGCCGGGTATCCTCCAGCGAGAGTGCGCCGCCCTTTTTCAAGCGCGTCGCCAGATTCCCGCCTCCTATATAAGGAGTGACCAGGAAGAGCCGTCCGTCGACATCGCCAAATTCATAGAGCGGGAGAATATGCTCATGCTTGAGATGCGCATTAACCTCGGCTTCACGTAGGAAACGCGCACGCGCAGTAATATCGTGAATCAAATCAGAACGGATGATCTTGATGGCAACAGGCCGATTGAAGGCAGTAACCTGGTGTGCCAGGTAAACCTCTCCCATGCCGCCGACATCGATACGTTTCACCAGTTCATAGTTTCCAATGCGTAGTCCTGGTTTGTCTTCCATAGTTAATCCAGTTTGCTCTCTCATAGTCGTTGCCTCTGCCAACCAGGGCGCTTACAGATGTGCTACCTTGTATGTATGTATAGACGAAGACGCAGACCCATTTGTCAAATTGTGTAGCTGGGCAGACAAAATAATCCGACATAAGTCACTCTGATATAATTTGACCGATAGATGATTCAAGGCAAGTATAGCATCTTCTGGCGTTTCAAGGCAAGTGAAAATTTCACAAGAGAGCATTCTTTGCTTTGCTATTACGACACCTCTGCTTAGGAGTCATCCCTGATTTTGTCAAAACAAGCAAAAAAGGTTTTTCGGGGGCGCAGCCCCCGAACCCCCCAGTATCTCATTGGCTATGTCCTTCAGAAAAAGTAGGATGACTCATCGTCCAGGGCTATTTAATGCTCGACGTGTGGCTCCTTTCCCTGCCCAAAGGGAGGTCGCAAGCCAGAAGCTTGCTGAGAATGAAATAGCTCTGCTCATAGTCATAGGAAGCTAGTCAGACCATCAGAACTATATTATAATAAGCGCGACAATGCTGGGTCTCTCATATTTCTAGCATTTCTAAGAACATATTTTTAGTATTTCCCGGAAAAAGGAAGGGAAACGATGTCAGATGAAGAGAAGCTCGTTAGCCATTATCGACTCAAGACGCTTTTGCGTAAAGATGGCTTTGGAGCGGTTTATCTATCTGAGGATACGCGCGATCAGAGAGCCGTTCTCCTGCGGGTAATTGAGCTGGACCACCCGACGCTGACGCGTATTACTGGTCATGTGCGTTCGCGTTCGCAGCGCGATCATCCTCTGATTGAGCAGATTCGTCAGCGTATGAAGCGTATCGCTGAATTGAAGCATCCTCACTTATTGCCGGTGTTGGAGTTTGGTGAAGAGCATATTCAAGGTAACAACGATATTATTTTTTACATGGCCTTTTGAGAAGGAGAGTTTGCTTTTCTACTGGTCTGAGCACAATAGTAGCGTTGAAGTATTTACATTGGAGCTTGTTGCTGATCTATTGTTGCAGGCTGCGCAAGTTTTGTTTTATATTCACCGTCATGGTCTTATTCATCAATATGTGCGTCTTTCCAGTTGTATGCTGCGGTCCTCGGCGCGTAGTCGTAAGCGTATGCACCTGTTATTGACCGATTTCTGGTTTGCGGATATCACCTCAGTTTTATTGGAGGCGGGTCAGATTGCGCAGGACCTCTCGATCTATCTTGCGCCTGAGCAGTTAGAGGGTAGGATCGTGGCGGCTTCGGATCAATATGCGCTGGCTATTTTGATCTATGAGCTATTGTTGGGGTATCGTCTCTCGCAGGTGGATATCTCGTTGGGACTTTACGAGCGTTTTCTTATTCAGCGTGCGGTTGATCTGAGCGTAGCCGAATTAGAGATAGCACGTCGTATCGACGCGGTTCTGGTGCGTGCGTTATCTGTCGATGTGAGTGCGCGGTACGCTACTATAGAAGAATTTGCCCAGGCTTTTAAGGCAGTCAGCCAGGGTGAGGCAAGCGAGGTAGTTGATGATATAACTGCTAAGTTGTCTTACTCGGTGGAGCGGTTATGGTGTTTGCTCTCAATATGAGCCAGACCAGCGCTCTAGTTACGTTGACCCTGGAGAGCCACACGATCCAGAATAGTTATCTGGTTACTGCTGCGATCTCGGCGGGGACTGCCGGTTCAAGCTTGTCGAACGCTA
The DNA here is from genome assembly GCA_034437695.1 of Ktedonobacteraceae bacterium. Classification (GTDB taxonomy): domain Bacteria; phylum Chloroflexota; class Ktedonobacteria; order Ktedonobacterales; family Ktedonobacteraceae; genus Paraktedonobacter. The sequence continues at coordinate 25,675 of DAOTTJ010000090.1, read as the reverse complement.
CCAGCCAGAATCAGATTGCGGCCCGGCAACTGAGTGCGACCATTGTGCAGAGTCGTGGAGGTGCAGTCAGTGGATACTTTGCTGGCTACCAGGCGACTGGTCTGCTCACCTTTACCAGTACAGCGACGGGTTGTGGGTGTCCGGTAATCATTCCAGCAGGTACAGCCTTTACCGATGCTCATGGAGTCACCATCGTGACCGCTGTGGTGGCGAGCGTAGCGTCTCAGTGTAAAGTCACTGTCCGTGCTTACGCGCTCCAGGCTGGTCCAGGGGGTGATATTCCGGCCAATGCCATCCATGCAGCGTATAGCTCGACAATTACGGCGAGCAACGCCGTAGCCTTTGCGGGTGGTCAGTCTGGAGAGAGTCACGATCAGGTTAGCCAGGCCGACATCGACCACCTGGCGGCGGGCTTGCGCGACCAGACCACGCGGAGTGTGACGACCGCGCTTCACGTCCAGGTCAGATCAAACGAGCAGCTCTTTAACGCCGCGTTTTGTCAGTCAAAAACGACTTCAGACCACAGTCCCAGTGCGATTGCAACCGAGCTGAGAGTCACGGTCAGTACAACCTGTACAGCCGAGGCCTACGACTATACGGGGGCGATGCGGATTGTTCACCAGCAGATAAATACACAGGCTTCGACCTACTTTAGCAGTAAATTTGTTCTAGTTGGTGCATTGCAGACAAAAGTGACGAGTGTGACGGTAGTAGATGCGAAGGCGGGTACACTCTTGCTGGTGGTCGATGCGCTGGGCAGAGGGGCGTATCAGTTTAAAAACGGCCTGAAACAGTCGTTAGCACGTATGATCGCTAACCAGAGTGTACAACGACGCCCGCGTCCTGTTAGCCAGTCAAGACGGCGTCTCGACGGTCAATATCAACGTTTCGGGAGGCGATAAGAGCAAGCTTCCGAGTGATGCCTCGCGCATCAGGATAGTGTTCATTTGAAACCCAGGGCATATGCGCTCGAAGCTCTGGTAGAGAGAGCGTAAAGCGGGATTGTTTTGCTTGAGAGTACAGAAACAGCGGATAACGGTTGACTCGTTATCCGCTGTTTCTGTGTCTTTGGTAGGCGGGCCTACATCATGCCGCCCATACCGCCCATGCCGCCCATACCGGCAGCAGCAGCACCAGCGTCGTTATCCTCGGGGGAATCGGTGATCAGCGTGTCGGTTGTCAGGAACATACCGGCGATGCTGGCCGCGTTTTGCAGCGCGGAACGAGTCACCTTAACAGGATCGATGATGCCAGCTTTAAGCATATCGACGTATTCGCCATTCAGAGCGTCGAAACCCTCGCCGCGTGGTGCTGAGATAACGTGATTGACCACCACGGAACCATCTTTGCCAGCGTTGAAGGCGATCTGGCGCAGAGGCTCCTCAAGGGCGCGGCGCAGGATATTGAGGCCTGTCTGCTCGTCGCCAGGAGCAACTTTAACGTTGTTGAGCGCGGGAATTGCGGCCACCAGGGCGGTACCGCCACCGGGGACAATCCCCTCTTCAATCGCGGCGCGAGTGGCCGACAGCGCGTCTTCGACGCGATGTTTTTTCTCTTTGAGTTCCACTTCGGTGGCTGCGCCGACCTTGATGACTCCGACGCCACCCGCCAGCTTGGCCAGACGTTCCTGGAGCTTCTCGCGGTCATAGTCGCTGCTTGTCTCTTCGATCTGTGCGCGGATCTGTTTGACGCGAGCCTGGATATCGTCGCTCTCGCCAGCGCCTTCAACGATCGTCGTATTATCCTTGGTCGAATTGACCGTGCGGGCGCGACCGAGGTCACGCAGACCAGCGCTTTCCAGTTTGTAGCCAGCTTTTTCGGTGACGACGCGTCCACCGGTCAGGATAGCGATATCCTCCAGCATAGCTTCGCGGCGGTCGCCAAAGCCAGGGGCCTTGATGCCCAGTACATTGAAAGTCCCGCGCATCTTATTGACGACCAGAGTAGCCAGGGCCTCACCGTCGATATCCTCGGCGATGATCACCAGCTCTTTGCGCCCGGTCTGCATCACTTTTTCCAGCACTGGCAGAATATCGGCGATAGCGCTGATTTTCTTATCGGTGATCAGGATAAAGGGATTTTCCAGATCGGCTTCCATGCGCTCCATATTGGTTGCCATGTAGGCCGAGATATAGCCGCGATCGAACTGCATGCCCTCGGTATATTCGCGCTCCATCGCCAGGCCGCGACCCTCTTCGACGGTGATGACGCCGTCTTTGCCAATTTTGCCCATGACTTCAGCGATCAGCGAGCCGATCTCGGGGTCGGCGGCTGAAATAGCTGCGACCTGGGCGATCTCTTCCTGCGTATCGATCTGCTTGCTTTGAGCTTTGATGTCGGCAATAATCGCTTCGACACCTTTCTCAAGACCGCGGCGCAGGATCATCGGATTGGCTCCGGCGGCCAGGTTTTTCAGACCCTCGGTAATAATCGCCTGAGCCAGGACCGTCGCCGTCGTTGTGCCGTCGCCGGCTACGTCATTGGTCTTGGTGGCAACCTCTTTGAGGAGCTGCGCACCCATATTTTCGAATGGATCGGGCAGATCGATCTCGCGGGCAATCGTCACACCATCGTTAGTGATAGTTGGGGAGCCGAATTTTTTATCCAGCACCACATTGCGTCCCTTAGGACCGAGCGTCACCTTTACAGCGCTCGCCAGTGTATCCATCCCCTTTTTCAAGGACTGACGTGCCTGATCATCAAATTGTAATCGTTTAGCCACAATATACTCCTAAAGAAAATGTGTTACAAACTATTTTTACTCGACAATACCCATAATATCGCTCTCGCGGAGGATCAAATATTCCTGGCCATCCATTTTAATCTCGGTGCCAGCATATTTGGCGAAGAGAATGCGCTGGCCTACGGTAATCTCAGAAATTACGCGCTTGCCACTATCCAGGACCTTTCCAGGTCCAACAGCCAGAACTTCGCCCTCCTGGGGCTTCTCTTTGGCTGTGTCCGGCAGGAAAATGCCGCTTTTCGTCATTGTCTCGCCAGACAGTGTTTTGACCACAATACGGTCACCCAACGGCTTGATCTTTACATCGACTACTGTCATGGACCAAATCTCCCAGTTAATCTTTTTTGTGTATTTTGGAACCACGGTCCCTCATTAGCACTCTCGCGCAGAGAGTGCGAACCTGCTATATTCTACACCATCCGTTGCGTAGTCGCAAGAGGATTTGTGAGGAAGTTCAAGATTTTCTGAAAGTCCCATTCTGCTGTTTTTGCGCGTGAAGCACCTCTGGGAAAAGAGCGCGACTAATTCGTCGGCAAAGTCTTGAGAGGGACGCGAGGAAGCGGGTGACAACGCGTAAGCCCACTTCTGAGCAAAACTTGCGCCTTAACAAAGATATTACCCTGGAATAAAACGCATTTAATATGCCGCAGCTATAGTAAGGACAGAACAGCTCCCTGAGGACAGTAATGACCGCGAGGGCGGATGGTCTGCGTCTGAGTTTTTCTAGCAAAATTCTAGAATCTCCGCTGGCTTCCTCCGTTTACCTCGCACATTGACGCGTGGATGGTTACCACCTTAGCCGACCACGCGGCTTCGTAATGCAACGTGCCGCGCTTGCAGACGGTGCGCTTGCAGCACGGGCGAGAGGTATCTCCGAGCCTCTCGCTCTCAAGGAGAGGTGCCGTGCTCAGCTAGTTGGAGAGAACAAAAACTGCGTTAAGGACTGGCTGGTCGGGGGTTGTCACCAGGACCTGTATCTGCCACGTGCCGCTCATTGCAAAGGACGTATGGGCCACATAGGTTCCCTGACCCCGATTTTGCGCCTCAGCTTGGGTTGTTCCCATATCCATATTCTCCATCGTGCAATCGACGACTATATGGGCGTTAGTGACCGGCTGGTGCGTAGTGGACTGCTGAACCTGGATAGTGAGAGTGGCGGCCTGAGCGGGTGCAGGGGAATCTGGATCGAGGTGTAGCGTCACCTCGTAGGGTCCAACGCGCGAGGTCTGCACCTGGGGAGTTGAGCGGTGGAGTACATAGTCGCCAAAGAACGTCCCCAACCACGTAATAGCAAACAGAAAAACAATACCCAGGCCCAGAATCAACAATCTTCGTTTCATGCTCTACTCGCAAAAGTAGCGCGTAGCCTACTCATGCGGAGACACGCGCACATAGATTTGCCCGTTCTCAACCTTGACATCCATGCGCGAGAGCGGCGTCAGGTAGAGTCCAGGCGTCTGTGGATCGATGCCTCCATCTTCAGTGAAAACTCCACCATGACAGGGACAATGATATTTGCGGTCGGAGTTCGACCACTGCACAATGCAGCCGCGATGAGTGCAGGCGGCTGAGAGCGCAAGGATCTGACCCCTTTCACTGACATTGCTGCTGGTCTCATCACCCCGCACGATATAGCCGACTACCTGTTTAGTGACAAATTTTATCGCCTGGTCGCCCAGGTTAGCAACATTTGTCACCGCGAACCATACAGTCGGTTCACCCACATCGTTTAGCACAAGCTCATTGCCCGCCTGTTCCTGCTGATCGAGCTTATGTTCAATGGAGACACCAATCAGCGCCGACGCAGCCGCGACTGCGCCACCAGCCAGGATTGAGCGGCGTGGCATGCGTTTTCTGATCGGTTGTCTAGGGGTCACTGGTTGAATTCTCTTTTGAGACTCTGACTCTCCAAGTTCTGCTTCAAGGCGATCGCGCAATTGTTCGGCAAACTCTGGAGTCGGGTCGCTGACTCCGGGTGTGGCAGCGTGAAAGAGCATGGCCATGCGGTAGACCCGCGCCTGCGTGGGCGTCAGCTCCTGTGGTGGATGAGCTGTATGGCCGGCCTGAAGTTCGAACATAAACTGTTCAAACTCCAGATAATCTTCAAAACGTTCCTGGTCTTCGCCTGCCATGATTTTAGAGTCTCCTGCTCTTTTGTACGGTTATTATCAAGTATACTCGATTGAGAGAGAATAATGGTACATTGCTCTTTTCTTTCAGGGTTTCTCAAAAGTCTTTTCTTCCCCCTCGCCCACCCTGAAGAAACGATTTTGTGAGGACACCTCACACTCCGGTCAAGAGCTGCTGCCCTTGACAATCCCGCTACCAATGACTTTCTAAAAGCTCTGTTTTTATTCGACGTGACCTGGATTCACCGCGCTATGTATATATTGTTCAAGATCGGCCGCCCGTTTCAGGGCGCGAAACTGTAGAACTTTCACATTGGCCTCAGTCAATCCCAGTTTTCCTGCAGTCTCTCGAATAGAGAGATTGAGCAAGAAACGGCACGTCAACACCTCACGATAGTGCTCTGGCAGAGCCTGTAAGAGGTTCTGCACCACTTCGGCGGGTGTTGCACTGAGCGTTGGTTCGTACTCAGTTGGGCCTTCCCAACCGGCCTCTAAGAGCGCGTCCAGCGAACTAGTTGCGATGCGGTATCGTGCTCGCCAGTAGTCGGCAATCGTTGTGCGAGCTACTTGAAAGAGCCATTTTTGCACGCTGAAGGCACCGCGCTCGGTCTGTACCCCACGTACCGCTTTCATAAATATTTGCGAAGTCAGATCCTCAGCCTCTTCTCGATTGCCTACCTTACTGAATACATAGCGATAGATCAGGCTCAGGTTCTCTTCATAGAGTGTCTGAAAATCCTGTTCATTCATCTTTATCTGCTCAACCGCCGCCAGACCTTCCTCGCCTGATTTTCTGCGCAGTATGCTCACGCCTGCTCCATACTCGGTGAGAGTTTCTTTATAATTAACATCGGTGTGTATCTGGCGAAAGAGTTAGCGTCTTTGTCAATACATTCATACACACATTCATACGTGTCCAGGTTACAATAATATAGCAGATTGCGCAAAAGTCACCAGCAGGGCTATTTCACACTCCGCAAGCCAGATGGCTTGCGACCCCACTTATAGACATGAAGTGAAGCAGGAGAGCAGAGGACGGCAGTCCTTTGCCGGGGTTTGGGGTGTCCCCAATAAACTTTTTCTTTTGTTATGCCTGTTTTGCGTTCGGCAAAACAGGCATAACAGGAGTGCAGAGAGGCACTCTCTGCTACCTTCATGTCTATAGTAGGGACACAAGCCGCAGGCTTGAGCAGAACCAGAAAGCCCCAGGCTTCCTATGCTCCTTCTGGACCTCTATCAGGCCTGCGTGATATAATGGCTGCACGCCCTCCCCGAAGTATCGGGAATATAACACGAGGCTATTATTAATGTTTCATAAGATTTTAATTGCCAACCGTGGTGAGATCGCGTTGCGTGTAATCCGGGCTTGCCGTGAAATGGGCATTCTGAGCGTTATTGCTCATTCAGAGGCAGACCGCGCTTCTCTACCTGTACGCGAAGCGGACGAGCACATCTGTATTGGACCTGGCGCAAGCGGCAAAAGCTATTTAAATATTCCTAATATTATTAGCGCCGCTTTGATTACCAATGCAGATGCTATTCACCCAGGTTATGGTTTCCTGTCTGAAAATACCAGTTTTGCAGAGATATGTGCTGATGCACATATCACTTTTATCGGCCCGCCAGCATCGGCTATGCAGGTCATGGGTGATAAGGTTGCCGCCCGCCGTGCGATGGCCGAGATGGATCTGCCGATGCTGCCTGGTACACCTGTGTTGCGTACGATCATCGACGCCACTGAGGCGGCCCGCCAGATTGGCTTTCCACTTATGCTCAAGGCCGCGGCTGGTGGTGGTGGACGCGGCATTCGTCTGGTTGAGCAGGCCGATGACTTTGAGCGACTATTTACGCTTGCGCAGAATGAGGCTCGTGAAGCCTTTCGGGACGACGGCATCTATCTGGAGCGTTATTTGGCCAAAGCCAGGCATATCGAGATCCAGGTCCTGGTCGACGACTTTGGGCATGGGATTCACCTGGGCGAGCGTAACTGCTCCTGCCAACGTCGCAACCAGAAGGTGATCGAAGAATCGCCTAGTCCGCACATGCCACCCGAACTGCGTGCGGAGATGGGCCAGAAGGCTATCAACGCGGTCGTCGCCGTTGGTTACCGTAACGCCGGTACGCTCGAATTTCTGGTCGACGAACAGAACCGTTATTATTTCATGGAAATGAATACGCGTCTCCAGGTTGAGCACCCGGTCACAGAACTGGTTACCAGCATCGATCTTGTCAAAGAACAGATCCGTATAGCTGCGGGTTTGCCGCTGCGTTTGCAGCAAGACCAGATCGAGTTTCGCGGACACGCCATCGAATGTCGCATTACAGCAGAGGACGCCGACGCCGGTTTTCGTCCACAGACTGGTGTCGTCGAGAAGTATCTGCCGCCCGGTGGCCCTGGCGTGCGCGTCGATAGTCACCTTTACGCGGGCTATGAAGTTCCGCCACACTATGACTCTCTGCTGGCCAAACTGATTGTTTGGGCTGAGACTCGCGAAGATGCGATCGCACGTATGGAACGAGCACTCCACGAGTTTCAAATCGAGGGCCTGACCACCACTATTCCATTCCATCAGCGCTTGCTGCGGCACGAGGGATTTATCAGTGGCGATACGTATACACGGTTTCTTCAAGACGAAGCAGCAACATTAGGCATTTAAAGCGATGCATGCAGTGGAGATATGTATGTATCCTTAGCGCGACCGGCCTGGCTGGTTGTTCTGACTGGAGGTAATTTATGTCTCGTGTAGTTGTGACCGGAATGGGATTGATCACGTCCCTGGGTAATGATCTGGCTACCAACTGGGAGGCTCTTACACAAGGCAAGTCAGGTGTGGACAAGATTACTGCTTACGACACGCGCGATTTCCGTGTACATATTGGCGGTGAAGTAAGAAACTTTGAGCCGACACTTTACATGGATCGCAAAGAAGTCAAGCGTAACGATTTTTATGAACAACTGGCCATTGCCACATCCCGCCAGGCGTTAACCCATGCCAACTTGCGCATCACCCCGGAGAATGCAGATGATATTGGTGTGTACATTGGCAGTGGGATTGGTGGTCTGGCCACCATGCACGACCAGTTTCGTGTGCTCTACGATCGTGGGCCAAGCCGGATCAGTCCTTTTTTTATCAGCATGATGATTATCGATGGAGCGCCAGGCATCGTCTCGATTATGACCGGGGCAAAGGGTCCGAACTGGGCGGCTGTCTCGGCCTGTGCGACCAGTGGTAATACGATTGGCGAGGCCTGGGAGACCATTCGGCGTGGAGATGCGCTGGCGATGATTGCGGGCGGTTCGGAGAAAGCCATTACCCCGATTGCGATGGCGGCCTTTGACAATATGACGGCTCTTTCGCGGCGTAACGACGACCCTCAGGGGGCGAGCCGACCCTTTGATGCGACGCGCAATGGCTTTGTCATGGGCGAGGGTGCGGGGATGTTAATTCTGGAGGACCTGGATTTTGCGCAAGCACGGGGAGCAAACATCCTGGCTGAGATAGTTGGCTACGCCAGTACAGGCGACGCCAGCCATATCACCAGTCCAGCCCCCGGCGGCGAAGGTCTGGTACGGGCTATGCGCAGAGCCTTGCAGAAATCCAATCTCCATCCTGAAGATATTGATTATATCAATGCTCATGGGACCTCTACCGAATACAACGATAGTACCGAGACGCAGGCTATCAAGACGTGCTTTGGCGACTATGCCCACAAACTGGCTATAAGTTCGACCAAGTCTATGACCGGTCACACGCTGGGAGCTGCCGGTGCCGTTGAGGCGGTCATTTCTATCATGGCTATTCAGACCGGGATCATTCCGCCGACTATCAACTTACACCATCCCGACCCGGAGTGTGATCTAGACTATGTCCCAAACACCGCGAGTCATCGCCCGGTTAATATCGCAATGTCTAATTCAATGGGGTTCGGTGGACATAACACCTGCCTGATTTTTAAACGTTATGCGGAGTAAAGTAGAGAAAATGGATATACACGAGCGTGAAATCCCCTGGATTAAGCGTGTTGCAGAGCTTATCCAGGCTCTTGATGGGAGTACCATTGGCGAACTGGAACTACGCGAAGCCGGCACAGAGATTATCATCAGGCGGCGGCCCGATATGGTCCTGGTTTCTACACCTGCTCAACAGACCGGTGGATCTCAGCCCATTGTGTCTGGGAGAGCAAAGCCATCTGCGCCCCGCGAGGACCGCAGCCTGCCGGTAGCTGCACCGCTGACTGGCGTCTACTATTCTGCTCCCTCGCCTGCTCAGCCGCCTTTTGTGAATATCGGCGATGTCATCCATGTCGGCCAGGTCGTTGCACTGATTGAAGCAATGAAGGTTTTCAACGAGATCCAGGCGGAGGTTTCTGGACGCGTGATCGCTCTGGTGGCTAAAAATGGCGATGTCGTGCAAAAAGGTTCTGCATTGTTAAAGGTTGAGCCACTCTAAGGCCTATCAGTGCAAGCGACCGATCTCACATGTAGAAAGGCGTTGTTCGGGCGTGAGTCTGCGCCCGAACAACGCCTTTCTACACTTTCTACTCTCTGAGGTGCAGCAGTTGCGCCCACCAGTTCAGGTAAGGGCAAGAAACCAGCCAGTGAAAGCGGGCATGCGCCTGGACCTTGCCTCTGTTGCTGGTCGCTGACGTGAGCGTGCATAGAGCAAAAAGTCCTGGTCGACCAACCTTCTGCCCTTTCAAATCCTTGCAGACCGTGCTATACTTGATAATAAAGAAATTTGTTTTTATACCCACAGTTGTTATTGCTTTACCTGACTTTTCGTCGGTGCCTGTTTGGATTGCGCACCGCTTCGGGTAACGCCGCAACTGGCGGGCAAAGGAGGTGAGTCCATGGACGCTGGTCCTAGTAGGCATACGCATTGCGCAAGCCTGCTGTTGGAAGTACTCTACTCCTCATCGAGTCCCAGGCGTGGGTATGGAGTCACCGTTATAGTGTTGTAACAGCTCTCTCCTTTCTCTGGTAGATACCAGAAACCGTCTTTTTCGCCTCTCTTACTCGATGAGCAAACATCGCCCGATGCAGTGGCGTCGAGTAAGGAATTTCCACCTGCCAGCAAGTCCTGTAGGTTTCGTCAAGAGACCTGCAAACCCTCGGTCCCTTGCGAGCAAGATGCTCATAACGTGCTGTACCATGCAGTAAGCTAGGTCAGACGCTTTCACAAGCGATGTTTCCTGCTGCCTTTCATGGTTTTACCCTCTAGCAGGGCAAATATGCATGGTATCTCTTTGCGTGTTCCGTTGCCAGAGAACTGTCTGGTTGCCACACCATGCTCTGGGCCGACCTATCGAGCATTTCCATGTACGCGTGGACTGGCCATATATACATACATATTGTCTGGCATGTCAGTCATTATGCCTTTTATCCAGTCGTGCCAGTGTGTAAGCAAGCTTTACGCGCTCACGCTCGTTTTAGCTGCTTGAACTGAAATCTGCCGGAGATCGGTTGCATCTGTGTGTGACGCAGGATCGACCCTCGATTGGCTGACCTGGTGAAAGGCCATATAATCTGCTGGCAATGCTTGTCAGTATGCTTTATGCGTGTATATATCAGGCATTTAGACCCCAGAAAAGCAGGACAATCCCTTCCCGAGTAGGGGACAGGGAATGCTATTACGTGATTTCCCGTTGGAGAAATCCAGGAGATATAGAGCGAAAAAAAGGCGGTGATCGTATGATCTTTCTGAGTGCGCTCTTGCGTCAACATGTTTGCGATCTCGATGGGCGAAGACTTGGTACGTTAAAGGATGTCTGTGTCTCTCCGAGCGAGACCTTTCCCCTGGTTACTGCGCTCGTCGTCTCGCCCCAACCCTCACTTATCAATAACGATATGATTATTCCCTGGACCCAGGTGCGTAACCTGGAGGACGAGGACAAAATTTCGCTGGTCGTTTCGCAGGGTAGTATTGCTACTTATAGCCCTTCATCCGAGGAGATTCTTTTAAAACGCGACATACTCGATACGCAAATTGTCGATACGCAAGGCTTTCGTGTGGTCAAGGTTAACGATCTCAAGCTGGCACAGATAAAGGGGACTGCGCGTTTGATCGGCGTGGATATCAGTCTGAGTGGACTCCTGCGCCGCCTGGGTCTCTCCTGGCTGGGCCGCCTTCTGCCCGGTCACCTGGAGGAGCGCACGATCACCTGGAACTATGTTGAGCCTTTGCAGGTAGTGAGCACGGCGGGCATGACTGGCCAGTTGCAGCCAGCGCTGGCGGGAGTCGTTGGTAGCTCTCCCGCGCTCAGCTTCGGTGGCTTGATCTCGCAGGTGCAGTTGAACGTCAGCCATACCAGGTTGTCGGACCTGCGGCCGGCTGATATTGCAGATATTCTGCGACAGCTCGATGCCGATGAGGCCGGAGCAGTGCTGGGGCGTCTGGACCGTGAGACCGCGGCTGACACGCTGAACGAGGTAGCTTATCCTCTACAATCTGAGATCATCAGCGAACTTGATCCCCAGCACGCCTCGGGTCTGTTGCAAATCCTCCCTCCCGACGATGCCGCTGACATCCTGGCCGATATGTCCCAGGAAGAGGCCGAGCGTCTGCTTAGTCTGATGGCCGTCACTGAGTCCCAACCGATTCGCGACCTCCTGCGCTATGGAGCCGAGACGGCTGGCGGCATTATGACCACCGAGGTCCTGGCGCTTTCGCAGCACCTCACCGTCGAGCAGGCTCTGGCTCATCTGCGCCAGCACTCCGAGCACCTGGAAATGATTTATTATCTCTACATCGTAGACGACGAGCGCCATCTGATCGGGATTGTCTCGCTGCGGTCCCTAGTGGTGAGCGATCCTGGTACGCTTTTGCAAGATCTGATGGACACCAATGTACTCAAGGTCAGTGTCACAACCGACCAGGAGGCAGTCGCCCACTTGATTGAGAAATACGATCTCATGGGCGTGCCAGTCGTCGACCAGGAGGAGCATCTGGTTGGTTTGATTACCGTCGACGATGTCATCGACGTAATCCGCGAGGAGCAGGCCGAGGATTTTTCACAGATGGCGGGAGCCAGTGTGGAAGAATTTGAAGAAGAAAAACATTTCTCCCTCAAGGCCACGCTGAGCCGTGTGATCTGGTTGGGCGTCAATGTCGTGGCCGGTTTTGTCCTTGCCCTACTCTGCTACCGGCTGTTTGGCCAGGCGATGCTGACAAGTCTCAGGGCCAACGCGTTGGTAGGAAGTTTGCGCTCGCCCATTGCGCTCAGCGGTGTCGTCTGTCTCTCGCCGATGCTCCTGTTAACCAGTGGGAGCGTTGGCTCGCAGGCGTTGGGGGTAGCTGGCTGGCAGTTACGTTCGGCTCACGGTCTGGATTTCTTACGTGGGATCTTTCGCGAGCTGCGTCTGGGGAGTGTTGGTGGGGTGCTGGCCAGCATAGTGGTAAGTATCTTGACCTGGCTGCTTTTTCGCTCCTGGGCGCTCGGCATGGCCATTGGCCTCAGCCTGGGTCTGACGCTGCTGCTCAGTGCGCTCAGCGGCCTGGTTCTGCCTACCCTCTTTCAGCGTCTACGCCTCCAGGGCAGCCTGGTCAGTGCTCCACTGCTGGACCCCCTGATCGCCGTGTTTAGTCTGAGCGTCTTTCTCAGCGTAGCTTTCTCATTGCTCAACCTGCTCAGCCTATAAAAAGTCTCGTTGAAAATGCTAGAGACAGAAAGAGCTGCTGAAAATGGCACCAGCCAATTGTCAGATGGCTGGTACAATTCGGCACGTTTGGCTCTAGGAAACGGCGAGCCAAAATGCTAGAATCCTGGAAAGCTAGCGGGGCTTTTACACATTGGCCGGAAGGCAAGCGCCCCATAGTGCTCTGTCACGCTTTGCTTGACCAGCAAGGATGCAAGGGGTTGGGACTGTGTCCATAGTGTTCTGTCAATCTTCTATTGACGGCAGCGGGGATGCAAGGGGTGCAACCCCTTGACTGGGGTCTGGGGCTGTGTCCCAGCCTTCCTTCCCCCTCCACGTCGCCTGCGGTGACGCGTCAGAGGAAGCTTGACAGAGCAAGAGGCATGAAGTGAAGCGGGAGTGCAGAGGGCAGCAGCCCTTTGCCGGCACCCTGTCCTGGGGACAGGCAATCTAGAGTGTTCCCAACAAACTTTTTCTTATGTTGTGCATGTTTTGCCGGAGGCAAAACATGCACAACAGGAGCGCAGAGGGAGTCTCTCTGCTAAAATTCGCGCGAATGAGGGCAAGCCCCGCAGAAATTACTCTATCCAGATAGATATTCAGAGAGGCCAAACGCTATGGAGAAACGCACAGGAACTATACAAGTCAAACGTACATTTCCAGAGATGCTCAAAGGCGGCGTGATCTGCGATGTTGTCACGCCCGAACAGGCACGGATTGCCGAAGGGGCAGGTGCGTGCGCAGTGATGGCGCTGGAGCGCGTTCCTGCCGACATCCGCGCCCATGGCGGCGTGGCCCGCATGAGCGATCCCGAGCTAGTCATCCGTATCAAAGAGGCCGTGACCATCCCCGTGATGGCTAAATGCCGCATCGGCCACTTTGTTGAGGCCGAAATCTTGCAGTCGATCGGCGTCGACTGCATCGACGAGTCCGAGGTGCTGACTCCCGCAGACGAGCGTTTTCACGTCAATAAGCATCAGTTCAGCGTGCCGTTTGTCTGTGGCGCTCGCAACCTGGGCGAGGCCCTACGACGCATCGGCGAGGGCGCGGCCATGTTGCGCACCAAAGGCGAGCCAGGCACGGGCGACGTTGTCGAAGCCGTGCGCCATATGCGGACCATCATGGACGAGATTCGCCGTTTGCAGCATCTGCCCGCCGAAGAATGGATGACCGAGGCCAAAAACCTGGGCGCACCCTATGAACTGGTCGCGGAGATCGCTCGCACTGGCAAGCTGCCAGTCGTCAACTTTTCCGCAGGCGGCATCGCCACACCCGCAGACGCGGCCCTGATGATGCGCCTGGGAGCTGAAGGACTCTTCGTTGGCTCGGGCATCTTTAAGTCTGGCGATCCTCTCAAACGCGCCAAAGCCATCGTGCGTGCCACCACTCACTTTCAAAACCCGGAAGTAGTCGCAGAAGTCTCGCGCGATCTGGGCGAAGCAATGGTTGGGATTAGCGCCAGCAGCCTACCTCCCGAAGCCCAGATGGCCCCACGTGGATGGTAAGTAATGGGTACAGATACAACCTCAACTCCTGCCGGCTCGTATATACTAAAGAAGCTACGGATTGGTGTCCTGGCTTTACAGGGCGATTTCGCAGCACATTTGAAGGCCCTGCAAAGAGCTGCGGAGACCTTGCATCTCGATGTTGAAGGCATCCCGGTCAAACTCCCTCAGCACTTGAGTGATTTAGATGGTATAATATTACCAGGTGGTGAGAGCACCACTATAGGGAAGCTGATGGTACTGTATGGTTTAAGTGAACCATTGCAGGAGATGATCAGACTGGGAGTCCCCGTCTGGGGAACATGTGCAGGCTTGATCTTACTAGCGCGTGAAACAGATAACGCGCTCGCCGGCCAGCCGTTGCTGGCCTCAATGGATATTCGCGTTTGTCGTAATGCTTTTGGTAGTCAGCGGGAGAGTTTCGAAACCGATCTCTCTGTACCGGAGTTGGGAGAAGCGCCCTTCCACGCGTTCTTCATCCGCGGCCCTTCGATCCTCGAAGCCGGCCCTGAGGTGAAGGTGCTGGCCAGACTCGACGATGGCACCATCGTCGCTGTACGGCAAGGCTCGCTGCTTGGTACTGCGTTCCACCCGGAAGTTGCAGGAGATCCACGGTTTCACGACTACTTTCTGCGTTTAGTACAGAGCGCCCAGAAGTAGAGGACGGGACATGCGTCGGCTCAAGGTTTCACTAAAGAAACATCCAGCAGACGTATCGCCTTTCTACACGGCGCGGGAGCACTGATGATACGACCGGTATTATATGTGGATCTGCCGGGAATCATCTACGCGATTGACCGACGTACTCGCAGCAAGCAACACGAGTTTGCAAATTTTGTGTGCTGGCTGGAACCGGTAGAAAATCGCGTTATGCTCCCGCCTGTGCTGAGAAATGTCTTTCCAGTTACCCCCGCTTCACGTACCTGGATCTGTGAAGACCACTGGCATCTGCTAGGCTTTGCACAGGTGCGCGAGCGCCCGGCTCATACCACCTGGGACCTTTGTTATCTCGCCTCCATAGTTAATCGCGATCTTTCTGGAGGTGAGATCCTGGCCGCTCTCCTCGAATACGTGCTGGGAGCGGCATCAATGCACGGTATTCTACGTATTTTTGCCAGAGTTGAAGACGACTTGCCAGAAATGGAGCTTTTCCAGAAAGCAGGCTTTCAACGCTACGCTCGGCAATTGACTTATGTCTTTGATCCCGATAAAGCGTCGCTTGAAACAAACTTCGACCCTCCTTCATTACATCGCTGGCATCGCCACCACGCGTGGGGATTACACCAACTTTATCGCGCTGCTACCCCACAAAGGGTGCAGATGGCGGAAATGTTGGAGAACAGCGAAGAGTGTGCTAAACTGCATGTCGGCTCACTGCGGCCTTTGCCATCGCTACTCTCAAGGGGCGATGAAAGTTACGTCTGTGACGTTGGCGTACGTTTAGGAGCGTGGTTACGGATCTGCCGAGGACATGGCTCGGCTCCCCACCAGCTCTCTCTGATTGTCCATCCTGAACACGCCGATCTGGCCCAATCTATTCTATGGTTTGGCGCACGTCGGTTGCTTGAGGGAAGCGTACGCCCGATCTATTGTCAGGTGAGGGAGTACGAAGCCCCGACTATTGAAGCGCTGCGATCCAGTGGCTTTGAGCATGTCCTGACCAGGGCCTTGCTCGTGCGCCACATCGCCCTGCTCGCGACGAGCCCTCGCGGTGTCCCCGCTCTGGAGCAGCGCGTGGCCTACAATGTGAAAGGCCTGGGGACGGTCAATTCACATACTGCTACGAGGTGATAGAACTGCCTATGCAACACGCGATCACTGACGATCTGGAAGCTCTGCTGGTGACCCTGCCGCTCGCGATTCACGACGCGGTTAAGCAATTGGATAACCGCAACGAACTCCTGGAGATCGTAATGGACCTCGGTCGTTTGCCCGAGGGCCGATTCCCAGACGGGGAGGTGATCCTAAGTACACAGCCAGTGACCGAGGCCGACCTCGAATACGTGGTTGAGCATATCGGTGAATTTGGCGACGATAACCGCGCTGGGATCGAACGTACTCTCCACCGCATCAGTGCGTTGCGCAACCGTAAAGGGAAAGTCATCGGCCTGACCTGTCGTATCGGACGAGCGGTACTCGGGAGTATCGCACTCATTCGCGACATTGTCGAGCAGGGCCAATCTATCCTGATCCTTGGACGGCCAGGTGTGGGTAAGACTACTCTGTTACGTGAAATAGCGCGTGTCCTGGCGGACGAGGCGAATAAACGCGTGGTGGTGGTAGATACCTCGAATGAAATCGCT
Source organism: Ktedonobacteraceae bacterium (assembly GCA_034437695.1). Lineage (GTDB taxonomy): Bacteria > Chloroflexota > Ktedonobacteria > Ktedonobacterales > Ktedonobacteraceae > Paraktedonobacter. The sequence goes on along the minus strand of DAOTTJ010000090.1, from coordinate 9,359 downwards.
GGTGATGGCGATATTCCGCATCCCGGCATCGGTCGCGCTCGCCGTATGCAGGTAGCGCGTACCGCTGAACAACACGCCGTTATGATCGAGGCGGTGGAAAATCATATGCCTCAGGTCATCGTTATTGACGAGATTGGCACCGAACTGGAAGGTGCCGCAGCCCGCACGATTGCCGAACGCGGTGTACAACTGGTGGCTACGGCCCACGGTACTTCGCTGGGCAATCTACTGGTCAACCCGACACTCTCCGATCTCGTCGGTGGTATCCAGACTGTGACTCTGGGCGACGAGGAGGCCCGCCGCCGTCATACACAGAAGAGTATTCTGGAGCGTAAAGCGCCGCCGACGTTTGATGTTGTCGTTGAGCAACAGAGCTGGCAGGAGCTGATTGTCCACCGCGATGTGGCCGAAACGGTCGATTGTATGTTGCGTGGCCAGACCGTTGTCGCCGAGGAACGCACACGCGAGGATGAGACCGGGCGCGTGAGCGCTCGCAAGGTGACTTCCGGTGGCATAGATGTTCCTACCTGGGGCGTCCAGGGCTTCGGGATTACTCCACGCACTTTTGAGCGCGGCGGCGGTGGGAATGAACGCGAGCGCGATGGCGGCTGGAGCGGCGGTAGCTCTATGCGCCGCGTTGCAAACGGCGGTCCTGATCACGAACGCACCCGCGGACGCAACCGCGAACCCTATCAGGTACGCGCTCTTGCTCCCACAGGTACGGCCCCCGGCGACGTGCGCGTGCAGAGCGCCGCGGATGTGGTGACTCTGGAGCGCACCATTCCCGTCGAAGAGGGTATCTATACACCTGCCGGTCAACCCGAACACCTGCCGATCATGAAAACGCTGCGCGTCTATCCCTTCGGAGTGAGCGGCGATCGCCTGGCCGAGGCCAGCCGCCAATTGCGCGTCCCGATTGTGGTCGCGAAAAACCAGGCCGACGCCGATGCAGTCATCACTTTGAAAAATTACTATCGCCGCCAGCCTGACCGCTTGCAGGAGGCGGAACAGAAGCAGAAGTTGATCATTATTCTCAAGAGCAATACGATTGCTCAGATGCAACATGCTCTGGCGCGTGTCTTCAATCTGCCCGTTGAGCGTCTCCCCGGCGAAACCATAGATGCTGAACCCGACGAAGCCGAAGCGCAGCCGCTCACCAGCACGGATGATACAACCAAAGCTCTGTTAGAGACCGAAGATGCCATTCATCAGGTTCTGAATAAGGGTCTGACAACTGCTGAACTAGCTCCTGCCAGCGCCTATGTGCGCCGTTTGCAGCACCAGATGGCGACGCGTTATAATCTCAGTTCGCGCAGTCGCGGAAAAGAGCCGTTTCGCCGGGTCAAAATTTTCCGCACACGCGAATCCTAAGTCTTCCACCTCAGCGTTTCTCAGAAGTCGTCACAAGCAGGGGACAGCCGGTCCCCTGCTTGTGGTTGTATATCTTCTGGCATTACGCTATAATAAGCCCCATACTTTTGTGAGCGGCCATCCGTAAGGTGACCTCAATCCAGGAAAAAGGATCGTACCGTGTCATGCGTTCAGTAGAGGATACAACAAACACGCCAGAGGCAGGGCATGACGGTGACGCGACCGGCGTCTTTACCGCACCTGCCGTACTTACTCGTCCCTTACCTGTGACAATCGCGGATATTTGGGAGGCGCACAAACACCTGAAGCCTTATCTGCATCATACTCCGCTTGCTCCTTCGCGCACGCTTCAGGAGATTACTGGTACGAATATTTACCTGAAAGCTGAGAATTTGCAGCGTTCCGGCTCGTTTAAAGTGCGTGGGGCGAGTTTTAAGGTCTCACGTTTGGGTGAAACGGCGCGTAAGCATGGGGTAATCGCGGCCTCGGCGGGAAACCACGCGCAGGGAGTTGCGATTGCGGCTGCGCAGGCAGGCATTGCCTGTACCATCGTCATGCCGGAGGGTGCGCCCCTGGCCAAAGTTATGGCAACGCAGGGATATGGCGCGAAGGTTGTGCTCGCTGGGATGACCTATGACGATGCCTATCAGCACTGCCTGGAGTTGCAAGAACGCTCTGGTATGGCCTTTGTTCACGCCTTTGACGATCCCGATGTCATCGCTGGTCAGGGGACCCTGGGTCTGGAGATGTTGAGCGATCTGCCAGATGCCGACGCGCTGGTGGTGCCGATTGGTGGCGGTGGTCTGATCTCCGGCATCGCGATTGCGGCCAAAGCGCTACGTCCGAATATCACCATCATCGGTGTTCAGGCCGCTGGCGCAGCCAGTATGCGTGCTTCTGTTGATGCTCGTAAGCTCCATGAACTCCCGTCGATTGCGACCATCGCCGATGGGATCGCGGTCAAGCGCCCAGGTCAGTTGACCTTTGAGATCATTTCACAACTGGTCGATGATATAGTGGTGGTCGAGGACGAAGAGATTATCAGCGCGGTCCTGTTCCTGATGGAGCGCAATAAAATGCTGGTTGAAGGCGCGGGCGCGGTCGGCGTGGCTGCGTTTTTAAGCGGCGCACTCAAGCTGCCAGGCAAAAAAGTGCTGGTGCCGATGACAGGTGGAAACATCGATATTAATCTTGTCGGACGCTTTATTGAGCATGGTCTGGCCGCTGCGGGACGCTATTTTGTCATCCATACGCGTCTGACCGACCGGCCTGGCGAGCTGATGCGCTTCCTGGAGGTGATCTCTGAGATGCGTATCAACGTGATTGATGTGCGCCACCAACGTATTTCCAGTCGTTTGCCAATTATGCAGCGTGAAGAGACAATAACGCTGGAAACACGCGATCGCGCCCAATGCCTGCAATTGCTGGAACGTCTGCGCACGGCGGGCTATACAGTTGAAGAAGCCAATACCTGGGAGACTAATTAGCCCGCTGGCAGCAGCGGGACAATGCGTTTTTTCAATTGGTCTAAGATCACTGTAATCGGTTGAGTGGCGTCGAGTACATGAAAGTTATATTCTCTGGTCATCACGTCAAATTCCCTGAGCAGGCGACTTTGATAGTTGATAAAACTCTCAAAGAGATCTTCGCCCATGCGTATATCCATGCCAGATTCCCAGTAGTCGAAACTGCCGCGCTGTAAGACCCGTGGAACGAGGTCTTCGAGGCCGATCTTGAGGTAGAAAATGGCATCGGGTTTGAGAGCCAGGCCATAGATAGAACTCAGCCAGTGGCGGTTGGCTCCGCGCACCAACGCCCGTGCCATCAACGAATAGATATAGCGGTCGGTCAGGACCATGAAACCTGCTCGCAGTGCGGGCAGGATCTGTTTTTCGAAGCGATCGACAAAATCGGTGGCGTAGAAAAGGTTGAGCGTCAGAGGGCCGAGAGGATGACCGGCTTTGGCCTCTTTCAGACCAGCTCCTACGAGTTCTGAGCGTGTCAATTCCGTATCGACCACTGCATACCCATTGCTTTCCAGCCAGGGTCGCAGCAAACGTAGCTGCGTAGAGCGTCCGACGCTATCAGTCCCCTCTATCACAATTAACCGTCCTGGTAAAAGCTCTTCACGCTCCTTGATATGGATCGCATCGTATCCATAGAAAAGTAGTTCGGTCATGCTCGTCCTTTTATCTTCTCTTCACTTCGATACTCGCCTGTATTGTCGGTATCGGACATTCGTTTCAATAGCTCAGTCCCCTGTCGCACCGCCTCCTCTCCCGAACTGGCTGGCATTGAGCGCTCTCTCGCTTAACAAGATGCCAGACCTATTCTTTCTGGTTATTGTTGTGTATTGGTAGCGCCAGGGAAGGGCGTAAATCTCGTGCCACACGTGTCCAGGCCAATTCTTTGGTCGATTCGTTCATTCGTCTGATCCCTGCGAGGTGAGGTTTAATAATCTCGCGCATACGTCGCTGCTGGTCAGAAATGAGCAAAGTTGCGTCCATAACTGTCAGGTCAAATTCTGGAACCATCGCTTCGTACTCGTGGACAATGCGTTCCTGGAACAGGCGAAAGCTCTCCTGAGGGTCGGTGCTCAAGCCCAGATCCATGCCCGCCTCGTAATATTTGAGTTCGGGGCGTCCATTCAAAATGCGACTTAATGAGATCTCTAAGGGGACACGATAATAAAAAGCTACAGTTGGCTTGACTGCAAACTGATAGAGTTCGCGTACCCATCGACTGTCGACATTACGTGCGACATCGCGGGCAAAAGCGGTATAAACATAGCGATCGGCCAGTACGATAGCGCCAGCTTTTAGCGGTGGAATGATATCGCGTTCGGTCCGATCTGCGAAATCGGTAGCATGAATAAGGCTGAAGGTAGTAGGTGTCAGCAGTTGTTTCTTCTTCCCTCTGCTGGTGGTCTTTTTGACTACCGGCGAAGAGTTCCATTCGCTGAAAAAAACAGTGTATCCCTCACTGATTAACCACTGACGCAGGAGAGCGATTTGCGTACTTTTTCCCGAACCATCTACTCCTTCTACTACAAACAATCTTCCGGGATAGGTATGAGAGCCATACGTTTCCATTGCCTGTCCTTCTGTTAAAGATATTGCAAATATATATCGATTATCATGAACTTTGGTAAGGTTTGTCAAGAGCTTCTCTTGCCTGTTAGAGCTTTTTTGATCGTTAAATCGACCGAATAGTTGCCCGAGATTAGCTATCTGGCCCTTACTTTTGACATGAAATTAGTATAAATGGATGGCAAAGGGATACTGGTTGATCTAGGTGAGCGTTCTCAGCAAAACACTTTTTGTCGTGAGGGCAGGTAAGGGGAAAAGGAGCTTGAGAAACCCGACCTGATTTCTGCGCGTTATTTGGTCAATCCTGCAAGCCGTGGTATACTGTACTATCGTCAGAACTGTGATCAAAAAAGAGCCGTCTATGGTGATGAGAAAGGAAGGTGCCTCATCGGCCAAATTTTACACGTGAATATTCCGACGCCGACTGGCCATCTCGAAGGGATTCTCAAACCCGAGGAGCCAGATATGCGGCCACGCTATACAGCCCGTGTCTGCCATCCACATCCTTTGGGAGGTGGAACTATGCATAATAAAGTTGTGTTTAAAACTGCTCAGGTCTTGCAAACACTGGGTCTACCCGCTTTGCGCTTTAATTTTCGTGGAGTTGGCCATAGTACAGGTATGTACGATGAGGGACGTGGAGAGATGGATGATGTGCGCTATGCATTGGAGTTTCTCAGTCACCGCTACCCCGGCTTGCCAGTGGTTCTGGCGGGTTTCTCATTTGGGGCCTGGGTGGGATTGCGTGTGGCCTGTAACGATGATCGGGTACAGGCGATGATTGGTCTGGGTACGCCTGCGCGTATGTTTGGACTGGATTTTCTCGATAACTGCCACAAGCCCAAGCTTTTTATTCATGGGACGCGCGATGAACAGGCTCCCTACGATCTGGCCAGCCAGTGGTTTGACCATGTAACTGCGCCTAAAAGTCTGATGATTGTGGAGGGGGCGGATCATTTTTTTCAAGATCGTTTGGACGAGGTTCAGGCCATGATTACCAGTTTTATCCAGAACCCGAACCCCGTGGATTAGCAGTTAAGTTACGCGCTTGCTTTTTAAGCATGACAAATAGATGCGCTTAGAATTTCTCCAGTTTCGCGAAATCCATACTCAGCCGCTTTTTGCCGTGCTTGCCTTGAAATTGCACCTCGACGAATTCAGTTTGCTCCTCGACTTCGCTTTTCAGCACGATCCCTTGTCCAAAGATGGCATGGCTTACGCGTTCGCCGGGCTTATAGATGCTTTGCGTGGGTCGGCCTGGTTGCTGCGAGGCGGGCAATGTGCGCGGTGGCAGGATTGTTTTTTTCTCGCCGGGTGTCAGCGATGAGGGGACATGTGGAGTAAACTGAGAATAGCCGCTCCGTTGCGAGAACGAGTCTCGGTCTGAGGAGTTTCCACCGCCATAGATGCGCCCGCTTTCGCGCTGGACCTGAGAGTCCTGGTTATACTCCGTCCTGCGACCCGATGCAGGGGTCTGGCTGCCTTTTCTCGTACTATGGCCAGTTACTAGCTCCCAGGGGATGTCCTCAAGGAAACGCGAAGGCTCGGTAAGCTGACTTTCGCCAAACAGCGAACGCCGCGATGCTCGTACCAGGTAGAGACGATGCATAGCTCTTGTGAAGCCAACGTAGGCCAGACGCCGTTCTTCTTCTAGCTGTTCGGGCTTATCAACCGAGCGTGCATGAGGGAGCGAGCCTTCGTCCATGCCTACTATAAAGACTACGGGATATTCCAGACCTTTGGCGGCGTGTAGCGTGATCAGGGTGACTGCATCGATGGACTCGTCCTGAACCAGGGTGCCATTTTCGCTGCTCTGCATTGTATCAGCGCCGCCGACCAGCGCGACATTTTCTAAAAAGAGGTCTAGCGCCACGCTCGTCTCAATCTCTGAGTAGTCGCTGGCTACGCGACGCAGTTCAAGGATATTGCTCCAGCGCTCCTCGCCTTCGGGCGTTTCTCGTAGTTCAGGACCATAGCCGCTGCGCTCGGCGATGCGATCAAGTAGCGCAGGCAAGTTGAGTTCTTCCATCGATCGAATGAAGTCGTTGATGAGGGTGGTGAAGCTCTGGATGGCTGTGCGGGCGGCTTTGGCCAGCGTGGGGTGTTGCTCGATGCGCTGGACTGCTTCGAAGAGCGAGATATGTTCAAGGTTGGACCAGCGTTGCAGTTCGCCGATAGTTTTGGCTCCAATTTTGCGGTTGGGGACATTGATGATGCGTTGCAGGCTCAGGTCGTCGTAGGGATTGGCCAGCAGACGCAGATAGGCCAGCATATCTTTGATTTCTTTGCGTTCGTAGAACTTGCGGCTCCCGATGACTTTATAGGGGATGTTCATGCGTAGAAACTGTTCTTCTAGAGCACGGGATTGGGCGTTGGTGCGATACATCACCGCGATCTCGCCGCGCCGTTCTACGTCTCCGCGAGCGATGAGTCGCTGAATTTCGCGGGCGGTCCACAGGCCTTCCTCTTCTTCATTGAAGGCCTCGTAGAGCGTAATTTTCGCGCCAGTTCCCAGGGCGGTCCATAGGTGTTTATCTTTACGCAGACGGTTGTGTTGCACGATATGTTGTGCGGCATCGAGGATATTCTGTGTTGAGCGATAATTTTGTTCCAGCAAGATCAGCTTGCGTTGTGGAAAGTCTTGTTCGAAGCGAGTCACATTCTCTACACTGGCCCCGCGCCAGGTATAGATCATCTGGTCGTCGTCGCCTACGACGCAGATATTGCCCAGGCCGGTCTGATTTTCGTCCGTACCATAGGCCAGCAGGCGTATCAGCTTATATTGAGGAAGATTGCAGTCCTGGAACTCATCGACGTGAATATATTGCCAGCGCTGCTGATAGCGCCGCAAGATCTCGGGTTCAGTGCGCCAGAGTCGCTCGGTCAGCATCAACAGATCGTCGAAGTCCACTCCATTATTGGTGCGCAGCATCCGCTGATAGACTTTATAGACGCGTGCTGCGACCTCTTCGCTGTACTTGCGTGCTTGCTCGGCCATCTGGTCGGGATTCTGCATCTCGTTTTTCGCTCGCGAGATCTGGCCACCCACAGTTGTGGCGCGATACTGTTTCTCGTCCAGGTCCAGTTCTTTGACAGCCTGTTTGAGCAGAGCTGTCTGATCGTCGGTATCCATAATGACAAACGACCTGTTCAGACCAAAGGGTGCCAGAGCATCGGCCTCGGCTCGCAAGACACGTGCGCAGATGGCATGAAAGGTGCCAATGTACATCTCCTTTGATTCATTGACTCCCACCAGAAGTTCCAGGCGCTCACGCATCTCTTTGGCAGCCTTATTCGTGAAGGTCACAGCCAGGACCCGCCACGGAGAAACATCCTGTTCACGCACAAGGTAGGCAATGCGGTGGGTAATCACCCGAGTTTTGCCGCTGCCTGGCCCGGCCATGATCAGCACTGGTCCACTGGTAGTTGTAACAGCTTCGCGCTGCGGCTCGTTGAGTCCAGCCAGCAGATCTTGTTGTTCTGACATAGTGATCTTTCCTGATATGTTATTTACTCGTGCTCTTCGCGAAGAAAACTTGTACACAGACCGGCAGGCTGAGATGTATGGAGAGCCGCGAGAATTGCCTGGCGAGCGGCTGTTTCGTTGCGAGCCAGAGCAATATTGATCGTCAGGCGTTTCAGCAGATCTAGTGCCTCAATAGAGGTTATCGCTTCTTTAAATTGTTCAGCCAGGGCCGGAAAGCGCTGATCCATACGTGCCAGTAAAGCGTTGTGGGCGATTGCTACCTGTTCCGTTTGCAGCTTGCGCTGCGTTTCCTCTTCCAGCCTTGTGCGCCTCTCGCGTTCGCCTCTCAGTATATCAGACCCGGCAACGGATGTTGCACTTTCCGTATCAAAGTCATACCACTCACCCATACTACATAACCCTCTGCTTCAGAAAACCTCTTGATGAAAGATGGATCGGCCGCTACTAGCTGAGCCGAACCGCCCTATTCTTGAGGTAGAAAGGCCGAGATTGACCGTTGTGCGGCGATTTCGTTCGGAGCGGTGACCAGTTCGGCGAGTAGGTGATTCAGGTCATCGAGAGACTGAATGCGCCGAATGTCTGTCGTCGCCTGTTGGGCAAGCGCAGGAAAACGGATGCTCAACAGGTTGATCACAGCGTTTTGTACGCCTTCAGTGAGTCCGTCGACGAAGCCTTGCTCGTGTTCTTCGTGGCGGATCTTTTGTATCCATGGATCTTGTTCCAACAAACTATCCCACATAGCGATTTTCTCCTGTACCCGAATCTTCTCCTCGGGTGGTATGAGTCTGGCACGATTTAAAAGAATGCGAAACCGGAGCAATTCCCCGGTTAGGCGCTGTTTGTCATCCTGGTAGTAGTCGATCAGTTCATTCAATGCTTGAATCAGTAGATGTGCATTCGCCCCCTGCATGGTTGGCAGAAGACTATATATGCTGACAATATGCTCTTGTACAAAGCTGGTCGCATTCAACTTCCAGAGACATAACGTCTGAAAACCGAATGTGAGAATGATCTCTTTGCCACCCTTTTCCTCATATGGTGATTCTATCACAGTCGTTTGAAAGGGGTAAACCACCATAGACAGAACGGGCAGCTCATACTTGCGTAAAAAATACGCATGATATTCAAGCAAACGATAGGCCATTTTTCTATGCGACGATGTTTCAAATTCCAGATGCAGAATATGATCCTGTCCTTTATACCAGACGCGATAGACCCGGTCAACGCGTAGCGGCTCTCTAAGTATTTCGATATCCAGCGATTCAATATATGTTACACCTGGCAGGATCTGTGGCAATATCTCGGCTTCTTTTCCTTCAAGTAGAAGTTTGAGCGTACTGTCATAGAGCTTTCCCTTATCCTGGGAAGGACCCGTTGCGTTTTTCACTGTTTGCAAAACCTCACTGCTAAAT
>DAOTTJ010000089.1:0-2152 GCA_034437695.1 Ktedonobacteraceae bacterium | reverse complement strand
CGGTGTCCTGATCACGCTGATCATTCTCGGTGTCGTCTGCAGCACCTCGCGCAGCGTCATTCAGAGTTTGCTCGATAGGGTTGATCCGCATATAGTACCGACGATTATCCAGGCATCTGAGGGTGTGCCGGGTGTAGAGGAGATCACCGGAGTACGTGCTCGCTGGGTTGGCCATACGATGCACATCGTAATGACCATCGAGGTAGACGCGGGCTTGACCTTGCTGGCCGCGCACGACATCGCCGAGCAAGTGCGGCATAAGCTGTTTCACGAGATCAAAGGTCTGGCCGAAGTGCTTATCCATACCGACCCCAGCAGCGTGAGTGGCGATCACCACAAGAGCCTGGAGCACCATATCGAAGCCTCACAGCAGTCTATTGTCAGGTCGCAGCCTCCTCTGCGAACAGGCGTCTAGCGGCGCAGAGCACGCGAGGGACAATTGGACAGGAAAAGGTTGTCTCTCGCGTTTCTCGTGTTTTAAGAGAGTTCGCGCAGTGAATCCAGCGCGGAGGCGATCTCCTGGCGCACCCGTTCATCGCGCCCGAGTTCGATGCGTACTTTCTCACAGCCATGAATAACCGTTGTATGGTCGCGCCCTCCCAGGATAGAGCCGATCTGTAAAAGCGAGGCATCGGTCTCTTCGCGCATCAGGTACATCGCGACCTGGCGTGGCCAGACTATCTCGCGGTCGCGCTGCTTGCTCTGCATGCGCTCGACATCGACGTGATAATAGCGGCAGATCCCGGCCAGAACCGCGCTAGCGGTCAACATAGTGCGTGAGACCGGCGGCTTGACCAGATTGCCCCCATAGATGTTGGCCAGCGCCTGGATCGCCAGTTCGAGCGAGAGGGCCGCATCGTGCAGGGTGGCGTAGGCGATCACGCGATTTAACGCCCCCTCTAACTCGCGCACGCTACTGCATTCCAGGCGTGCTACATACTCGGTGACCGTGCTAGGGACGGCGAAGCGCAGCGATTCGGCCTTAGAGCGCAGAATGGCCAGGCGGTGTTCGTACTCGGGCGGCTGAATATCGGCCAGCAGGCCCCACTCGAAGCGCGAGCGCAGACGGTCTTGCATGCTGGAGATTGCCCGTGGCGGGCGATCGCTGGTGACGACTATCTGCTTATTCGCGCTGTGCAAGGTATTGAACGTATGAAAAAACTCTTCCTCTGTCGATTCCTTGCCCGCGATAAATTGGATATCGTCGACCAGTAAGATATCGATCTGACGATACTTGGCGCGGAACTCTTCGGTTTTCTGGAAGCGAATAGCGTTAATAATTTCGTTGGTGAACTTCTCTGAGGTGACATACAGGACGTTCAGCCCGGCGACCTCGCCCATATGGCCAACGGCGTGTAAGAGGTGGGTTTTCCCCAATCCTACGCCGCCATAGAGGAAAAGTGGATTGTAGACGTGTCCAGGATTTTCGGCGACGGCCAGCGAAGCGGCGTGGGCGAGCTGATTAGATTTGCCCGTAATAAAAGAATTGAAGGTGTAGCGGTGGTTAAGCACCCCTTCACCCGAGAAAAAAAGACCCGGCTGGGCCTTTGCCAGCGGCTCGGAGGGTCCGAGTATACCCGCTGAAGAGGAAGGTATCCCGCTGGAACTGCGGTGTGCTCCCTGGCGTGCGAGAGTTGGGAGCGTCGAGTGCGCCGTAAAGGGGGCGTCGTCGAGTTCGCGTGAAAGCGCGGGCAGACGGCTGCGCGAGGGACGATAGTTGCGTTTCAGCGGCGACAGTGGCGACGGTGGTGGCATTAGATCAGCGACAACTTCGTCGTCGCTGGGCAGCTCTCGCGAGACTACAAAGCGCACTTCAACTGAACTGCCTGTAATTTCAGTCAGTATCGTGCGGATCAGCTCAATAAAACGCGCTTCCAGGTGAGCTTTGGCAAAAGTCGTAGCGACGCTCACCACCAGCACCTCGTCTTGAAAAGAGAGTGCGGCAGTTCCCTGGAACCAGGTACTAAACACAGCTGGTTGGACTTTTGTATGTAATCGTTCTAGCGTTGTCTGCCAGATCTGCTTTGCATTCACGTTGCTGCCCTAACCTCTTAGGTAACCAGATATAGCTAAAGTGCAATTTTACGCATTTTCTCGACAATGGCGTGTGTTCCGCCCCCTCAGAGCAAAGGAATAGCTGAAATAGATCCTC
>DAOTTJ010000088.1:0-36375 GCA_034437695.1 Ktedonobacteraceae bacterium | reverse complement strand
TGCAAAAGTCCGATCGCTCGTGTGCGCTGGCGATTATATGCCTGGTGCTGGCCCTCCTATGTCTGAGCGTAGGTATCTTTACAGGCAGTCCAACCGGCATCTCAGGGATAGTCTTTCTCTGCCTGGGTATCCTGCTCATGTTCGGCTGTATTGTCTGCTTTGCGCTCTACGGCTACTACACCACGCATGCCCGCAAGTAGACTGATCCTCAAAGGCTCCATTTGACAAAGCACCCGGCTCGGGCTATACTAAGCGTAGATAAATGACGCATTGCCCATTATAAAGATAGCCGCGAGAGGCAATTGAATCTGCTTGTTTATTGGAGGAAAACCTGTGCCAAAGATTGTTGATGAGGAGATGCGCGAGGCCACGCGCCACCATATTCTGCGCGTGGCCGCCAGTGAGTTTGCACGTCTAGGTTTTGATCAGGCCAATATCAATACCATTGCCGAGCTTTCAGGCATGGGCAAGGGGACGATCTATCTCTACTTTGAGAATAAACGCGAACTCTTTCTGTCGATGCTCCGTTCGATCGCGCAAACCCAGTTGGCGGCAATTCGCGCCGCACTCGCGACCTCTGGTACTCTGCAACAGCAGCTAGAGCGGCTTTTCCTGGCCTTTGTGGACCTGGCAAGCGAGTATGACGATAGCTTTAATGTCTCTATGAGTGCGCTCTACGGCGTCAATCGCGCTTTCCAGGATGAGGCGACTAAGCTCTTGCGCAACTATATCGCGGTGATCGCGCTGATGCTGGAACAGAGCCAGGCGCGTGGCGAGATCCATTGTCCAGATCGGGAGGCCAGCGCCCTGATGGTTATCTCACTCACGGAGTCTTACATCCTCTCGGCGCGTGTCCTGGGCCAGACACCACAGGAGATCGCCAGGCAGGCCACGTCTGTGGCCAGACTTCTGCTGGCGGGCATGGGGCGGCCTTCTTCCTGAACTGAACCGTTGTTTTTTGTTGTGTGTCTTTTTTTACCCTGTTTAATGGGTAGTCACCCACCCATTTATACGCTTGTGAGATACCAGGAAGAAGTTTGCTATGAATAGATTCGACCCGTTGCTCTTTGTACATCGTTTGTTGCATAGACGGCCCGGTAAACGAAGTTTTGAAAGTCCGCGCTATCTGCTCAAATGGTTGCTCATCAGTACGTTGATCGGATTGGTGGCGGGCGTGGGCGCGATTGCTTTTTTCGCGGCTATCAATTTCACCACTCATCTTTTCCTCGGGCAGGTGGTGGGATATCTGCCGCCAGAGCCGGGAGGCGAGGGAGGCGCGAGCGTGCTGCCTTTCTGGAGTGCTGCACGACCCTGGTTGCTTCCGCTGGTGACCACGGCGGGCGGTTTGCTGGCCGGGATAATCGTCTTTTCGCTGGCCCCAGAGGCGGAGGGACACGGTACGGATGCCGCAATCGGGGCCTTTCACGAGGGCAAGGCCATTCGCGCACGCATTCCGCTGGTCAAGCTGGTTGCTTCAGCGATTACTATTGGTACGGGAGGTTCGGCGGGACGTGAGGGACCAGCGGCGCAAATCAGCGCGGGCTTTGGTTCGTTACTGGCGAAGATGTTGCATCTCGATACGCAGGATAGCCGGATTGCTCTGGCTACGGGCATAGGCGCAGGCATAGGCGCAATCTTTCGTGCGCCACTGGGCGGCGCGATCCTGGCGGCGGAGATTTTGTATAAGAACGATCTGGAAGTTGAGGCGATTATCCCGGCCCTGATTGCCTCGATCGTCGGCTATAGCGTCTTTGGCGCGTGGTCCGGCTGGAACCCGATCTTCACGACCACGGGAAATCTTGCGTTTACCTCGCCCTTTCAACTGCTCTACTATATTGTGTTGGGACTCCTCTGCGGGGGTGTGGGTCTGCTCTATGCACGCGGCTTCTATGGAATGACGCACCTCTTTCAGCGCATTGCGTTGCCGCGCTGGCTCAAGCCGGGGATTGGAGGCCTGTGCGTTGGCTTGATTGGTCTTGTTCTGCCACAGGCGTTGGGCATGGGCTACGGATGGGTACAGATCAGTATGACCCCGGCGGGAATACTCTCGATCCCTCTGTGGGTGATCCTGCTCCTGCCATTTGTGAAAATACTTACCACAGGTCTCTCCATCGGCTCGGGTGGCTCGGGCGGGATCTTTGGACCCGGCATGGTCATCGGGGGCATGCTGGGAGCGGTGGTCTGGCGGCTGTCCTATCATGTGTTGCCTGGCGTTCCTGCTTCGCCCGGACCCTTTGTGATCGTCGGCATGATGGCGCTTTTCGGCGGCATCGCCCATGCCCCACTTGCGGTGATGCTGATGGTTGCGGAGATGACTGGCAACCTCTCAATGCTGGCTCCCGCAATGATTGCCGTTGGCATCGCCTCCATTCTGGTGGGGAAAGTCTCGATGTACACCTCCCAGGTGGATACACGCGCCGACTCGCCAGCTCATCGCTTGCAAATGTCGGTTCCGCTGCTTGCCACGCTGGCAGTGAGCCAGGCGATGGAACCCTTACAGACCTTTCTCTCGCCCACACTAGCGGTCAGCGAGGCAGAGCATTTGCTGGTCGACCAGACGATCAGCGGTGCGCCGGTTCTGGATCAGAAGGGCATCTTACGCGGCATTTTGACCCAACACGATATTCAGCGCGTGCCGCTGGTCGAGCGCGATCAGCACTGCGTCGAGGAATACATGACTAGAGAGGCGCAGGTGGTCTATCCAGACGAGACTCTCGACGATGCGCTGGAGCATCTGACGCGTCAACGTATCAGCTGGATGCCAGTCGTGGATAGCACAGCTATGCTGGATAACCGGCGCGTGCTGGGGATTCTCGCGGTGACCGACATCGTACGCGCCTATCGTCTAAGCTTCTCTAAAGATCTGCGCCGCATGCGTAGCCTGGTCAAAGGCACAGTCATGCTGGAAGCACGCATTGAGACGGGGATGCCCCTGGCATACCACACCCTGCGCGAGGCTCATCTGCCTAAAGACTGCCTGGTGGTCTCTATTCGGCGCGACGACGAGCTACTCTTCCCGCGTGGCGGAACAGACATTGTACCTGGGGATATGGTCACCTTTCTGGTCAATCCACAGGGAGAAGCGCTTTTACACACCTATCTGAAGGGAGACAATCTACCCCTCGCGGAGCCAGTTTCGGCAGATAAATCTATAGGTTTCTCTTGAGCGCGACCAGGCTTGCAAAGGCGGCGGGCGCGTGGGCGTATGCATCTCTTCGTTATAGATTATAAAACGCGAGACTAGAAATGAATTTTAAGATTTTTGAAACCAATATACTCATTGCTTCGTATTACTGAGTGGAGCTAAGAACTGGCCTGAGCAGTACTATCCTCTCACACGCTGTTTCTCTAGCAACTGGCGATTAGAACTCCCGTCATCAACGGAAACTGCCGTCTGGTATGATCTTGTTCTCTCTCTCGCTAGAACACCCTCGTTTTCTCTAGAACGAGAAAAGAATGCAAGGCAAAACTCTCTGCCTGCCGTGGTGAGCAGTTGAAAGAGAATAAGAAAGGCATACCTATGTCACTCGCGAACCTGCTAGCTTCCCCTCCACATTGCATACGCACCGACGACCACAACGAGATCTCCTTTTCAGAGCTAGTGAACGCACAGGCATCGCATGAATACACCTCTCATGCACGACTGTTGGCTGACAGAGAGCTTTTTGAAGAGATAAACCCGAGGAACACCAACAAGATGGTTGTTCCTCACTTCTGTTATTATCATGAGGTCACGTGTCCAGGCGGTCCTTATCGTCTGGCTTTTTTTGGACCACTTATGAACGAGCGGGAATATCTACCTACAGAGCTACTCCTTGCTCTTACCTTGCAAGAAAGAGATTCATGAACAATACGAAACCGTTGTCACTAATGGCTATCCCGGTCGCTCCTCTGGAGAACCTCTCCTCACTGACATCTCCTTCCCTGGCGGGAGATATGGGTGTCTACGCCACGCTCAAGCAGTTGCTCAAACAACGTGGCCTTCTGGAAAAGCAACCGCGCTACTATGTCAGCCGGATTGCGTTACTCAGCGCCCTGCTTGCTGTCGCTCTGGTTTTCTTCTTCACGGTTCACATCTGGTGGCTTCAGCTGTTCAATGCGGTCTTTCTGGCATTTATGTGGACGCAGATCGGGCTGCTCAGCCACGAAGCGGCGCACCGGCAGATGTTTCGCCACTCCTGGCAGCACGACCTGGTCAGTCTGATTGGTGGGACTCTGATTATTGGTATGAGCTATGGCTGGTGGTTGGAAAAGCACAACGCGCATCATAGCCATCCCAATCAGGTAGATACCGATCCTGACCTGCAAATCCCCTTTCTCGAATTTACCGGTACCGTCGATCTCGCCAGTATGAGTGCTTTCAGGCGCTTGATTGTGAAGTATCAGGCGTGGCTCTTTTTCCCGGCGCTGCTTACGGTCGCGATAAGTCTTCAGTACGATGGTTTTAACTTTTTGCTCAAGAAAAAAGCTAAGTATCGTGTGCTCGAATGGGTCTTGATGATCGCTCATGTCATTCTTTACCTTGCCGGGGCGTTCTGGCTGCTGGGTTGGTGGCCTGGACTGCTCTTCATCTTTCTCCACCAGACATTGACTGGTTTCTACCTGGGGGCGATCTTCGCGCCAAACCATAAAGGCATGCCCGTCCTGGAGAAGAAGAGCAAGATGGATTTCTTGCACCGCCAGATTCTGACTGCCCGCAATATTCAGGCCCACCCGGTGACCGACTTTTGCTACGGGGGGTTGAACTATCAGATCGAGCATCACCTGTTTCCAAGTATGGCTCGCAATCAGTTGAAGAAGGCTCAGCCGATTGTCAAGGCCTTCTGTCAGGCTCATTCGCTGCCCTATCATGAGACAACCGTTTTTCAGTCTGTGGCTGAAATCCTGGGCCATCTGCACAGCATCGGTGCTCCGCTACGCGATCGTCACCTCCAACTTGAACAGATGTCGACCGAGGTGCATGGACCTGTGGGAGAGCAGCTCGCGCCTCAGGATGCATAGGCGACCTTTCCTGCGGCGATGTGGTCTGCACCAATGAGATCGCCGATCTAATAAATCTCTGCTTGCTGGCAGCCTGCACTGGTGAAATGTTTCATCGGGCAGTGCGCCAGCAGCGTTGTTTTTGGCGAGGAAAGCATTGCTGGCAGTGCCTTCGCTGTGGTTTGTTTGCCGACCGTGTGGTGGCCCGCGCTTTTAGCGACCTGCGACAGCGAGCTTATTGATCGCCGGGATCAGTTCGGTGGCGAACAGCTCGAAGGTTGCGGGATCGGAGGGATTGCGGATCATGACCTCGTCGCAGCCAACCTCGGCCAGAGCAGCGAGGTAGTCGAGCGCTGCCGGGTCGAGTTTGCCATGCTGGACCATCGGAGTCATGAAGAGCGTGGTCTTCTGGATCTCCTCATAGGGTCGATTGAGGTCGTGACAATGGCCGCGCAGGATATCCAGTTTTGCTCGCAGATCGTCGATTCCGCGACCAAAGCCGATGCTGACCGCGTCGGCGTACTTGGCCATCAGGCGGAGCATCTTGTTGCCCTGGCCGGCGATCAAGATGGGCGGGTGTGGTTGCTGGATAAAGAATGGCACGGCGACGGTGCTTGCGAGCTGGTAGTACTTGCCCGTAAACGGTTGATCTACGCCTGACCACATTTGCAGAGCCATTTGAAGGACCTCTTCCAGGCGGGCGACCCGTTCGCCGGATGGTGGAAAGGGCAGGCCCATGCGTTGGTGCTCGTCGGTTCCGAAGTCTGGACTTGCGCCCAGTCCCAGGTAGGCGCGACCGTTAGAGAGTGCGTCGAGGGTATCGGCGGTCTTGACCAGGACCGCCGGATAGCGCATGGTTATCCCAGAGACCATCGTGCTGAGCTTGATGTGTTGGGTGCGGGAGGCGACGAAGGCCAGCACGCTCCACGCTTCAAAGAAATCGTTGACGACTGGCGTTGGGCTGTTTTCCTCTCTTCTCATAAAGGTCGCCATAGTTTCTGGTCGGAGCGAGAAGTGGTCTGGCACCACCAGCGTAGCGAAGCCAGCCTGGTCGGCCTGCTCAGCTATGCTGATGATCTCTTCATTGAGGGATCTCTGTAGAGTATTCATTAATCCCAATTGCAATCCTACGCGCATATTTTTCTCCTGAAGTGAAGCGGGGTTTCTCAAACGTCTTTTCTTCCCTATTCAGTCGTCCTGAGAGCAGAGCTGACGCGAGGATATCTCTTGTGAGGAACCCTCTAAAACGAAGCAGATGCACTATATATCTGCCTGGATGCTGTTTAGTTGTGTGGAAACTCGGCGAGCAGTGGCTCGATGATCGACTCGGCGACCTGTTGGACTATCGCATCGGGGTAGGGAAAGCGCAGTCCCAGGATGATATGTGTTGCGCCGGCTGCGATATAGGAGCGTGTCTGTTCAAGGGTAGTGCCCGGATTTTGTGTGTCGAACTGGACCTGTACCGAGCGTTGGATCTCGTGTGGATCGCGTCCGATGGCTGAGCAATGTTCGTCGAGGATAGTGCTTTTCTGAGTGAACATATCGGCACCGCCGCCGACAAAGTTCCAGATAGAGGCGTACTGAGCGACGATGCGCAGAGTCAGCTTCTCGCCGCTGCCGCCGATAACAAACGGTGGAGTCGGTTTTTGCACCGGCTTTGGTTCGCAGTAGGCGTCTTTGATCTGGTAGTAGCGACCCTCGAAGGTGGGGGCAGTTTCCGTCCACATGCGTTTAATGACCTCGCAGGCCTCGCCCAGGCGTCTGATGCGCTCGCCGGTAGTATAGAGTGGGATGCCGTAGGCGGAATGTTCGGTTTCATTCCAGCCTGCGCCTATGCCGAAGTCCAGGCGGCCATTTGAAATGACATCGACAGTTGCGCCGATATTTGCCAGGACTGCCGGGTGGCGGTAGGTGTTGCCGGTGACCATCAAGCCGATGCGCATGCGTTTCGTCAGTGCTGCGAATGCGCTGAGCAGCGACCAGCCTTCCAGGCAGGGGCCAGTGATATCGCCAGTGTTGATCGGTATAAAATGGTCGAACAGCCAGGCATGTTCAATTAAGGGGTGAGCGTCTGCTTCCAGCCAGACCTGCTGCATTGCTTCATAGGTTGTACTCTGTGGTGCTGTTTTAATTCCAAAACTTAACATAGTAGCTCCTTTAGTGAGAGAGAGACAGGGATGGAAGAGGTTGTCTGTTGGTTATGTATTTCTCTTCACTGCCATTATAGCAAATGAGCATTCTTTTTGCTGTGTGCTAGAAGTGCCTGGTGAACCTGCTCTGCGTCCAAAGTCGGGAATCGTCCTGGTCAGTCGTCGATTGCCTGATAGGCTGAGGTCCAGAAATCGAGGCAGACATTTGGTGGGGTGGGTGAATTCCAGAACTGGTTAGTCATGAGGATAGTGACCATATCCTCGTGGGGATCTGAGTACCACGAGGTTCCCATGCCGCCATCCCAGCCGAAGCGACCGGGGATCGCTGAGATACTCTCGCGTCCGGTACAGATGGAGAGGCCAAAGCCCCAGCCGAGATGAGCGAAATCGTCTGGGTGCAGGCCGCTGATGGCTTTCTGTGCGGGCGTCAGTTGATCGGTAGTCATCGCCTCGATGGAGAGTCTTGAGAGAATGCGTTGATGCTTATATTTGCCCTTGGAGAGCATCATCTGGCCAAAGGCCAGGTAGTCATCGATGGTTGAGACCAGGCCGCCGCTGCCGGATGGGAAGGCGGGTGGAGTGTTCCACTGACCGTGCTCGGGGGTATCGTAGACCTCGCGTTCTCCGCTGGCGAAATTGGTCCAATAGGAGGTAGTGAAGCGGTCGGTTTTGGTGGATGGCACGCTGAAGCTAGTGTCTTGCATGCCGAGTGGAGCGAAGAGACGTTCGTGCAAGAAGGTCTCGAATGGTTGCCCGGAGACGCGGGCAATCAGCACGCCCAGGATATCGGAGCCGGTATTATACAGCCATTTTTCGCCGGGTTGGGCCATCAGCGGGAGCTGTCCCAGGCGGCGCATCCACTCGTCGGGGGTGGGCATCGAAGCAGGACTGGGCGCTCCCATGCCGATCTGCTGCTCGTCTGCGGCCATCAGGATCGGATACTCGTCAGGAGAAGCCATCATTTGTCCGAAGCCCATGCGGAAGGTAAGCAGGTCGCGGAGCGTGGTGGGGCGAGCGGCGGGAACGGTCTCATCGAGTGGACCGTTGAGATGCTTTAACACCTGGCGGTTGGCCAGTTCGGGGAGCCAGCGGTCTACCGGCTCGTCGAGGCGTAGCTTGCATTCCTCGACAAGGATCATCGTTGCGACTGCCGTGATTGGCTTGGTCATCGCGGAGATGCGGAAAAGCGTATCGTGTTGGACGGGTTTAGTGCCAGCGAGTGCCAGAGTGCCGATTGCATCGATATGCACCTCGCCGTGGCGGGAGATTGCGGTGACGAGACCGGGTATTGCGCCGCTTGCGACATGGTCGGCCATGACATCGTGCATGCGGTCGAGTCGTGTTCTGGATAATCCATCTATGCTCATAAGTGGGGGTTCTCCATTCGTATTGTAGTGAGGCTGAGTGTTCTTCTACTTGTGAGAGTATCGATGGTCACCAGACCATCGATGGTGTTGGAAGGTATCTGGTGATTGATTGGCACCTTCCTGACAATCTATTCTTTTTGGCCTGATCAAAAGCGGTAATCGAGATTGATCTTCCAGGGCATTCCAGTTCTGTTCAAGCCTACGGTTTGCCCCAGCCATAAGCATGAAGGTAGCAGAGAGCACCTCCCTGCACTCCTGTTTTGCCTCCGGCAAAACAGGCAAAACAAAAGAAAAGGTTTGTTGTGGACGCCCCAGATTACCTGTTCCCCAGACAGAGTGTCGGCAAAGGGCTGCTGCCCTTTGCACTCCCGCTTTACCTCATGTCTATGGAACGTCCTGATAGATCTTCTGAGAGCTGACGAGGAGGATGTATTGGTGTACAATACAGTAAAAAAGGTTCAGTCGAGCGAGGAGATGGTGTCTGATGAAACAGAATAAATACGATGATCCTGGATTTTTCGCCAACTACAGTCAGATGGCTCGTTCGGTTGGGGGACTAGAGGCGGCGGGTGAATGGTCAGTGTTTCGGGCGTTGCTGCCTGACCTGCGCGATAAAAGCGTACTTGATCTTGGGTGTGGCTTTGGCTGGCATTGTCGCTATGCACGTGAGCAGCGGGCGAAGTCGGTCGTGGGGGTGGACCTCTCGGCGAAGATGCTTGAGCGTGCCAGGAAGAGCAGCGCCGATGCAGCTATCGAGTATCGTCAGGGGGCGATCGAAGAGATCGATTTTCCGGTGGAGAGCTTTGATAGTGTATTGAGTTCGCTCGCGCTGCACTATGTCGAGCGGTTCGATCTTGTCTGTCGGAATGTTGGGCGCTGGCTAGTTGAGGGAGGTGACTTTGTCTTCTCTGTCGAGCATCCGATCTTCACCGCGCTCGCCGCGCAGGACTGGCACTACAGCGAGCACGGAGAGCGACTGCACTGGCCAGTCGACCACTACCAGGAAGAAGGGCTGCGTCAGGCAAGGTTTTTGGAGCACGATGTAGTCAAGTATCATCGCCTGATCGCCACCTACCTGAACACCCTGATCGACGCCGGTTTCGCTCTCAGGAGGATTGAAGAGCCTCAGCCGAGCGCAGAGATGCTGAGTGAGCATCCTGAGATGCGAGACGAGACGCGTCGTCCGATGTTTCTGGCGATTGCCGCTGTTAAAAAAGTGCGCCAGGAGGAAGAGACGAGCAAGCGTGAATAGAATGACTACAGCGGGAGTTTGAGGACTCTTTCGGCGTTCCCGTGGGCTATCTTTGCGCGGTCGGTGGGGCTGAGAGGGGCAGTTTCAAGAAATGCTCTGGCGTGATCTCCGGCGATATAGGGATAATCGACCGCGTACATGATGTGGTCGGCTCCCATGATTTGCAGGGTGAGCAAGAAGGGTGGCAAGGTAAACATCCCGCTGGGAGTGATATAGACCTGGTTTAAGAAGTAGTCCGAGATGGGACGTTGCAGGTGTGTGGCGGCTGAAGATAAGGTCTGATCAACGCGTGCCAGGTAGAAGGGGACCATCTCGCCCCAGTGGCCCAGGATAAGCTGTAAGCTGGGATAGCGATCAAAGACGCCAGCCAGGATCATACGCAGGGCGTGAATGCCGGTTTCCATATGCCATCCCCAGGCGGCGGTCGCAAAGCCAGCGCTGAGAGCTGGATCGAGGCCGGCATAGTAGGCATCCTGCACCGTTTTGGGTGGGATAGTCGGATGGAGATAGAGCGGGACATCCAGCGCGACCGCAGCGTCCAGAAGGGGACGAAACGAAGGATCGTCGAGAAAGAGATCGTTGGTTCGGCCATTGATCATTGCGCCTTTAAAACCAAGTTTGAGGACCGCACGCTCTAATTCAGTCGCCGCCGCTGTGGGGTCGGGCGTGGGCAGGGTTGCGAAGCCGGCGAAGCGATCCGGGTGGGCCTGAATGGCCGTTGCGAGTTGATCGTTGGCGTCTTTAGCCAATGGGATGGCCTCAGAGGCAGGGAGGATCTGGACGCCTGGCGCTGCGTACGAAAGAACCTGGAGATCGATACCTGTCGCGTTCATATGTGCTAGGCGATCTTCGCCGAGGTTCTCCTGTTGTGCGACGGAGACGCCATAGGTGGCCAGGCCCTGACTAAACAGACCTGACGGGGCCAGCTTCTCCAGAGATTTTTTAATTGCCGCATTAATCGCGGCGGTCTGAAAGTGTTCTTCAAGTGCAATAATTTTCATCTTTGTTTCTCCTCTTTGCTCAACGAACTTTTACGCCTGCTACCCAGACGCTACGGATTGTCCGTGTGGCAGCAATATCAAGAGTTGGATCTCCATCGATCAGAAGCAGATCGGCGCGACGGCCAGGCTCGATGATTCCGCGGTCGGTGAGACCAAAGAACTCGGCGGGTGCGAGCGTGGCGGAACGCAATGCTTCAACCGGTGTCAGACCGGCCTCGACGAGCAGACCTAGCTCGTCGTGTAGCGATACGCCGTGTTGGATCGGCGCAGGTGAGGCGGGGGCTGCATTGGAGTCGGTGCCAGCCAGAATATGTACGCCAGCCCGGTGGAGAACCGCGACCGTTGAGCGAGCGTGGGCATAATCACTGGCGGTTCTAGGCGTCGGCAGGCGTGAGGCCACGTTGGTCACGGCACGCATCATAGTGAGCGTTGGCACTGAAACGATGCCCTGGGTCGCCACAGAGAATGCCAACTCTGCGTCAACCTCTGCATCCAGTGGAGCGTGTGTAATGACATCCACGCCAGCGGCGGCGGCATTGATGAATGCAGCTAAGGCGGAGACATGGGCGATGATCTTCAGATTCGCCCTGTGGGCGGCCTCAACGAGAGCAGCGATAGTTGGGACATCGAAGGCAGCGGAACCCATGCGGCGTGGGTCCTCGACTATCACCTTAATGTAGTCGGCACCCTCTGCAACGCGGTCGGCGACAAAGCGTGGAGCGTCGGAGGGATCAGTCACCACGCTTGAGAGGGGGAAGCTCATGCGAGTTGTCTGGACGCCTCCGGGAGCGCTGGCCGGATTACCAGCGCCGCGTATATCGGCCAGACCGATGCGATGGCGGAGCGAATCCGTCAGCACCATAGCGGGCGAACCCATATCGAGCATAGTAGTACAGCCCCATTGAGTCCCTTGCCCTAACTCCGTTTCATTCATCAGATGGACATGGGAATCGATAAAACCAGGGAGAAGCGTACCGTGCTGACCATCAATAGTCTGGTCGGCGGTAGTGGCAGCAGAGATCAGGCCATTGTCGATGGCCACCGTGCGCTCCGCGCTCAACGCCTGGCCGTCAAAGACTCTGACGTGTGTGATAGCTATAGATTCGGACATACGTAAGATGGATATCCCTTCTATTTATAATGAAGGCAGCACTCACCCCGTGGGAAGCTGCATCCAGGCATGTATCGGTCTTGATATTGAATACTATTCAATATCAAGATAGTACCTCGTTATTGAATAAAAGTCAATCTTACGTGTGGTTTAAGCTTGTGACCCTTGAAGATGAAAGACATCGGCGCTGGCAAGAGCACATTCACTCGATGCGAAGAGTGCGAGGTCAGAGACATGAACGCAACGAACAGGCGTTATGGCTGTGTACACGTAAACGAAGTGCTTCATCAATTAATTCTTCTTGCTTCATGTTATAAACAAGACATGACGCAGTTACTCAGGGCAAGAGGTCGAGTATGGAATTCAGGGCTATTTCATACTCCGCAAGCCAGAGGCTTGCGACCCCCATAAGCATGAAGGTAGCAGAGAGCATCTCGCTGCACTCCTGTTTTGCCGGAGGCAAAACAGGCAAAACAAAAGAAAAAGTTTGTTGGGGACACCCAGATTACCTGTTCCCCAGACAGAGTGCCAGCAAAGGGCTGCTGCCCTCTGCCCTCGCGCTGTACTTCATGCCTATACGTCGAGCATTACATAGTCCTGTTCAGCATTTGCAGAGTGTTTAACGCGTGGTTTTAGATTATAATGATTTGCATCATTAGCATAACGGCTAATGATGTAGACCATTAGTTCTGCGAACAAAGGGAGAAACATATGGAAGAACGAGACGTGTCAGAGGTTGGTGAATATTCCTTTAGTGGGAAGCAGGCCGAGGGCGGGTTTCCCGCCAACACGGAATCGAAGGAGGGCAGGGGAAGCGGGTCGAAATCGACACCGCGCCTCCAACTCCCCATGCCAGACCTCCAGTTGGTCCGCCTCGACCACGCGCCAGCCCTGCTTGTGTTCGAGCGGGAGAATCGGGCCTACTTCGCGGCGTCGGTGCCGGATCGGGGAGACGAGTTCTTCGCTGAGTTCGACACGCGGCATGCGCAACTGCTCAAGTTGCAGGCCGCCGGGACTGATTACTTTCATCTGCTGGTGGCCGAGCGCGGCGAAGTGGTGGGGCGGGTGAACCTGATCGAAGTGGCAGACAGGTCGGCGGAACTGGGATACCGGATCGCGTAGAAGGCCACGGGGCGGGGACTGGCCACAGCGGCGGTGCGCAAGGTGCGCGAGCTTGCCGCTACCGAGTACGGACTCAGCAGACTGCGTGCGAGGGTCAAGCTGGACAATCCGACCTCGCGCAAGGTGCTTGAACACAATGGATTCGTCGCCGACGGTGAACTCACGCTCAACGGCAAACCAGCCATGTCCTACATCTGCGAACTCTGGTGACGCAACGCCAACTGCTTCTGTTTGAAAGCAAAAGTTGCTCACATAGTAGGTCATTTACCAAGAAGGTGGCAAAAACAAGTGGCAGCTAGGTGTAATCGCGGAGTTTTCGCTCTACGCGCCGCTTATTCTGGCAAAATGAGAAGGGAAAGCGTTCGTAACCTTTCCATCCTTCTTGAAAAGAAAGGTTTCATGTATGTTCACATCACTTCCCCAGACGAGCGAAGCGTTTGAACGCGTAAGCTGGGCGGAGATCGAGTCCTGGTATCGAGAGCTACGAGAAAGCCCTCTTTCGCCGGAGACGCTCCAGCCCTGGATGGTCCAGTGGTCAGATTTGAGTGCGCTTGTTGATGAGACGATGAGACGCCTGGACATTGCATGCACGCGGAACACGGCGGACGAAGAGCGTCCCCGCAGGAAACAGCACTTCCTGGAAACAGTCTTTACTCCACAACAGGCACTGGATCAGCAGATGAAGGAACGTTTGCTTGGCAGCGGGTTAGAGCCAGAGGGTTTTGCGATTCCCCTGCGCAATCTGCGTGCAGAAGCAGCGCTTTACCGCGAAGAGAATCTGCCACTATTGAATGAAGACAAGGCTCTGGATGACGAATACTACCAGATTGGTGGAGCGCAAATGATCACGTGGAATGGGGAAGAAGTACCAAAAACCACCGTAGAAAATGTCCTCTTTCATCCTGAGCGCACACAACGAGAACGAGCCTGGCGTGCTATTGCGAAACGTGAAGCTGAAGATCGCGAAAAGCTCGATGCTCTCTGGATCAAAAAGATGCATGTGCGTCAGCAGGTTGCGTGCAACGCTGGTTATGACAACCACCGGGACTATCGCTGGCAACAATTGCTGCGCTTTGATTATACCCCGGATGATTGCAAGGCATTCCACAGGACGGTTGAGCAGGTTATCGTGCCGGTGGCCAGCCAGTTGTGGGAAAAGCGCCGAAAGCTTCTTGGTGTAGAAACATTGCGCCCCTGGGATATGCAGGTCGATCCACGAGCGAGCGAGGCACCGCGCCATATCTCTGATGTCGATGGATTGCTGAGGCAGTGCATCCCCGTTTTTCAGGGGATCGATCCTCAACTGAGAAGCTACTTTGAGACCATGCTTGCCGAGCAGCTTTTCGATCTGGAGGAGCGTCCAAACAAAGCGGATGATGGCTACAATCTGCCGCTAGAGGTCAAGCGCCGTCCTTTCATTTTTGGGCATGTGAAATCGATTACCGACGTTGTGCCGTTGATCTTTCACGAAATGGGGCATGCCTTCCACGTCTTTGAGACCATCCCTCTCCCTTACATTCACCAGCGAAAAGAGGATGCCGTCCCGCTAGAGTTTGGCGAGGTTGCATCAACCAGCATGGAATTTATCGGAGCGATGCATCTGCATGAGGCTGGCTTTTGTACGCAACAGGAGGCAGTACGCATACGTATCCACCACCTGGAGCATACGCTCACAACCTACTTGCCGATGATAGTGATTGGGGATGCTTTCCAGCACTGGATTTATGATCATCCTGAACAGGGAAGCGATCCAGAACAGTGCCGGAAGAAATGGGTGGAGCTCTCGCAACGCTATCAGCCAGAAATCGATTGGAGCGACCTAGAGCAAGAATGTGCAAACCGTTGGCAAGCAACGCTGCACTTCTATTGCTTCCCGCTCTATTATATTGAGTATGCATTTGCCGCGCTGGGTGCTTTGCAGATCTGGGACAACTATCTTCATGATCCAGAGACAGCGATCCGCCAGTATCGTTTCGCGCTTTCCCTGGGTGCAACAAGAACAGTACCCGAATTGTATGAAGCCGCCGGAGCAAGATTTGTCTTTGACACGGGTATACTTGAGTATGTAGTGCAGTTGATCTCCCGGACGGTAGAAGAGTTAGAGGCGCAAGTGTAATGAAACGCCCGTATCCCACTCCAGAATGGAAAGGTTGAGATGAAATTGGTGCGCATTTCGCCCTTTTCTGTTTGAGAGGCGGTTTTCATAGCGGCGAGAAGACCGACGTTTGAGGGCCAGAACTGCTCACTTCGTAGGGCATTTACCAATGGTCTTTATGGCCGATGAAGCATAAAACGCCGGTTTTGGACAGAACCCGTTGTAAATCACCGTGTGATATACTGATGAAAACCTCATGGATTGGATAGCCAGAAAGTGAAAAGGAGCGTCTATCATGCGTTCATCTTCCTCGGTCACCGCGAAGAAGCGTGAAGTACTTGCGCGTGATGCGCGGATACAGTCGATACTTGAGGCCAGTCAGCGGGTATTTGCGAGCCGGCCTTACGATGAGATCTCGATCGATGATATTGCGGCTGAGGCATCGATGTCCAAAGGATTGCTCTATCATTATTTTGCCAGCAAGCGTGACCTTTATCTGGAGACCTTACGTGGTGGGTTTGCCACGATGAGCCAGATTCCCGAAGCGTTTCACTATGATCTGCGGGCCTGTTTGAGTGCCTTTCTGGCATATTTTGAAGAGTCGCCGGCTCTGGCGAGAATGATCTTTCGCGGGGGGATCGGCTCGGACGCAGAGGCCGAAGCGTTGCTGGCGGCCTATCGTCAGCGCCAGTTCACGCAGCTCTTTCAGAATGTAGGGAAGGGTGACGAAGACCCACTGCTTCAGCTTGGTCTGCGCGGCTGGATCAGTTTTTTCCAGGAGGTTTGCCTGCAATGGTTAGAGCAACGAGATGTTTCACGCGAACAGGTGCTGCGCTTACTTGAAGAGAGCTTACGTGCCATCCTCGCCAGTACAGAGCGGTGGAGACAGTCAGAAGGGGGCGAGGGCGTGGAGAGAGGGTTAGGAGAGAGAGATCTGGGTGAGCACGAAGGAAGATGAATTCTTTCTGGTTCTCGCGGGTTGTCTGGACCGTCAGATGGAGTGTCTGGTCGTAGTCCACCTTTTTGAAGGTTCTACTCATGATCGCCATCCCGTGGTGGATCACAATCCAGGGAGCCGTAGCAGAGGCGCTCGTCGAACTGGGTGGACTCAATCTCGCGGGGCTGGAAGTCAAAGGGGGATTTAACACGATCCGTCTGGATCTCCCCACGCCCACGGGCCGGATTTCTCTAAGGCTGGCTGGAGGAGCGTCAGAGATTACCGTGCGCCGCCCAGCAGGCGTCGCCGCTCATACCAACTTCAAGGGCCGGGCAGACGCGCTGGTCTTCGATGACCAAACCTTCAGCGTTGCAGGCAATATCTCGCAACTGCAAAGTCCTGGTTTTGATCCGATTGCTCCGTGCTATGACCTCGAAATCACCAGTTACGCCAACAGAGTCACCATTACCTCTGGTTGACGATGGATCTCTCGTTCCAACATCCTTGATGAACTTTCCTCTCAGTGCCAATCGTGGGGTGAATCCAAATCGGGAGGGTAGGTGCTTGCATCTTGTGATGCTCTATGCTATACTCCTATAGTCAGGACTGACTTAAAGGGAAAAGCGACCATGCACAAGGCGTTATTACTGCTAGGGATGTTGCTGAATGGGCCGCTTTACGGTTATCAGTTACATCAAATCGTTCGCGCACATGGTGAATTATACGCCGATTTAAAAAAGGCGAATCTTTACTATTTGCTCGATCGTCTGGCGAAAGACGGCTATTTAGCGATGGAGGTGGAGAGTGGGGCCAGGGGGGCGCGTGGTGAGCGGTTAATCTATGTAGTGACGGAGAAGGGTCGAGCACATTTTTATCAATTGCTGCGTGAAACACTTTTGCGCTACGAGCCGGTTCACACGGGCGTAGAGACAGCAGTTGTTTTTCTATCCTATCTTGCGCCTGCTGAGAGTATTGCCCTGTTGCAAGAGCGTCGTCGGTCTGTACAGGAGAGGCAGGTGCGGGTAGTGGCCGAGCTGGGACGGGCTGGAGAGAATGCGCCGTTGGTAGTAATCGCCAGTGACTACCTGATAAGTCTGATTGACGCTGAACTGGCGTGGATTGATCGATCGTTGAACTACCTAGAAACGGTAGGGTGGGGAGATCAATTGACCATCGTATCCTCAACATCTGAACCAGTGCAATACTCAGTCAAAGGGATGTGTCCTGGTAATCAAAGTGCATAAACTTTATGCAGGGAGAGAAAGGGTATGAAATCCACAAATGGCCTTGGGGAGCGGGGGCGACCACAGCGCAAGTCATTTGGTCCGTTGCTTCTGGGTGTGCTCATTCTTGCTGCCATTGCTGCCATTGTTATTCCATTTTACCTGGGTTTTTCCGGGATGATGGCGGGATCTGCGCCGCAGAGTGCGAAGCAGCTTGCCGCAGCGTCGCCGGGTTCGCAGGCCAACGTGGCTATTGAGGTCACGAGTTTGCCTGCACAGACAATGCTAGAGGGAAATCTCTTGCAAAAGAATGCCGATGGGACCTATTCGCGAACAGGAAAAACTATCAGCGTGAAGTGGGGTGGGAGCAAATTTGTCATGGGGGGGAGTTCTGACATAAAAGTGGGTGCCATTCTGCAAGCCAGTGGGATACTGAATCCCAGTGATGTCCTGACCGCTCAACAAATTGTCGTTTTGACGACATCGGTGCATATAAAATGAAAGGGTTCCACTATGATTGACTACGCGATTACCAGTTCGACTGGCTGGTTTATGATGGTGCTCCTCGTCGCAATCATTGCCTATCCCTTTCTCTTGCGAGCGGGCTTACTAGGACCTGTCCAGCCGTTTTTGCAGAGGATGCGTATTCATTACTGGCTGGGTTATACGCTGGGGATTGCGACGTTGGTGCATCTCTGGTTCTCTATGAGTGGAGGGGCGGCGCTGGTGGTGAATGCACTGGGTCTTTACCTGGCGACGGTTGCGATGATACTGGTGGGGGTGCAGGTCTGGATGGGACGCAATCTGAGTTGGCCCAAGTTGCCGCAGCGCAGGCAGATGCGCCGCTGGCATTTCTGGGTGATGGTTGGTCTGGTGGCTTTTATTCTGGCGCATGTCGTGCTGGATAGCGCGATGTTTCAAGTCCTGCTGACCAATTAGACCTTGTTTTCTTGGCGAGAGGTGAGAGACGGACATCATGTTTGGCTGATGTCCGTCTAGTAAATGTATGAGGAGAAATCTTTATGATTTCGCGTATGCTCCATAAGATCACTGATATAGCTTCTTCGCGGCGGGGAAAGTTTGGCGTGATGGGTGTCTGGTTGTTGCTTATTATCCTATTCATGCTTTTTGCCCCAAAACTTGCTTCCGTGTATAATAGTGGCCCGGCTATGCCCTCAGATGCCGCATCGAATGTTGCGCAGAGGCTGGTGTTACAAAAATTTCCCACGAGCAAAGGGACACCAGCGATTCTAGTTTTTTCTGATCCGAGTGGTTTGAGTATTCAGGACCGTTTTTTGACCCATGAGATCAATGATTGGTTGAATTCAAGCTCGCGTCCGCAGTCGGTGAGTGGGGTAGTCTCGGTATTTACCGTTCCTGAAGCTGCCAGTCAGCTTGTTTCGGTGGATGGTACGACCACGTTGATGGTTGTACAGTTGCAGGGAGATGCATCGGGAGCGCAGGTGCAGAAGGATGTCAAGGCGATCCGCAGCCATATGCAAGGGGTGCTGGCGGGTTCGACGTTGCAGGGAGTAGTGACGGGGCCGGCTGGTGTGCTGACCGACCTGGTGACTATCTTTAGTTCGGTAGATGTCACGCTCTTGCTGACGACTGTCGGCCTAGTTTTTGTGCTGTTGATTGTGTTGTATCGTTCGCCGTTGCTTGCGTTGCTTCCGTTGATTGCGGTCTCGCTGGCGCTCCAGATTGCCAACGCCTTGCTGGCGCTGGCAGCGAAGGCAGGTTTCTTTCCGGTCAGTCAGATGGCGGCGAATATTGCGACGGTGCTTATTTTTGGGGCAGGCACAGACTATGGTCTTTTTATTGCCTCGCGTTTCCGTGAAGAGTTGCAGAGGACGCAGGATAAGCACGAAGCGATGCGCCAGACGATGCACGCGGTGGGTGAGGCAATTACCTCCAGCGCGGGTACAGTGATTCTCGCGCTTTTTACACTGCTGCTGGCCACGCTCGGTCTTTATACATCGCTGGGACCAACCTTGATAGTGGCGATTATCGTCATGCTCCTGGCGGGCTTGACCCTGGTGCCGGCCTTGATAGTCTGGGTGGGTCGAGCTGCTTACTGGCCCTTAATTCCGCGTTATCGGGCGGACCACGATCAGGAGCGGGTGCCTCAGATACGTGGTTTCTGGGGACGCCTGGGACAGTGGGTGGCGCGTCACCGGGTACTGGCCGTAGTGAGCAGTACCGCCTTGCTCGTTGTGCTGGCTTTGGGGAATATCGGCTCGCAGCCGAGTTTAAATTTCCTTACCTCCTTTCGTGTCTCCACCGACTCAACGGTCGGGTATGGTCTTTTGCAGAAACATTTTTCGCCTGGGACACTGGCTCCCACGACGGTTCTGCTGCAATTGCATGGAGCGCAGCCGGATGCCTACCAGCATCTGGTTCAGATTGATGAAGTGACCGCTGACCTTCAGCACGTAGCAGGTGTGGCCAGTGTCGACGGGCCGACGCGTCCGGTCGGAAGTGCGCCGACGGAGAGTGTGGCGAGCACGCAGACGGATATCGCGGCCCTGCCTGCCGCTCTCCGTGCGGCCATCCGTAATAACCAGGCGTTGCCAGCCTGTCAGCAGGCCAGTTGTGCCATCACGCCGCAGGAAGCGGTGACGATTGGTGCGTATGCTGCCAGCGTCCAGTACATCTCGTCGGACAATACCACAGTGAGCCTGACGATCAATCTGGCTGACGACCCCTATTCGTTGCAGGCGATTGGACACCTGCAAACGTTGAGCGACGCACTGACGCGTTCGCTTGCCAGTCATGATCTAGGAGCGAGCGATGTCACCAGTGCCAGACCGTACGTAGCCGGGCAGACGGCCCAACTGGCCGACACGCTGGCCTACAACCAGCGCGACACACTGGTGATAGTGCCGATAGTCCTGGCGCTGGTTTTCCTGGTTCTGGCTCTTCTGCTGCGCAGTCTGATTGCGCCACTCTACCTGCTTGGGGCGGTTGCGTTGAACTTTCTCGCCGCGATTGGCGTCTGTGGTTTCTTCTTTCAGCGCATCGAAGGGCAGGATGGTTTTAACTACGCGATCCCGCTCTATACCTTTATCTTTCTCGTCGCGTTGGGGGCCGACTACACCATCTTCCTGATGTCGCGGGTGCGTGAAGAGGCGCAGCGCAACGATTTGCAGATCGGGGTACCGTACGCTGTCTCGCGCACGGGTGGAGTGATTACCTCGGCGGGCTTGATCCTGGCGGGAACATTCATGGTGTTGACCTCGCTCCCGTTGACTTTACTCTACCAGTTAGGTGTCTGTGTAGCCGTGGGTATTCTGCTGGATACATTTGTGGTGCGAGGACTTCTAGTGCCGGGGATAGTGTTATTGCTGGGGCGCTGGAACTGGTGGCCGGGACACCTGGTCCAGGAAACTAGTGCGCCTCAACCTGGGGCCATGCCGGAGGTTGCCCCCGTTGCGCCTGCGATAGAGCGGTCTGAAAGCACGAATGCGTAAGGAAAAAGAGAAGTTTATGGATAGCAAAAGACAGAGAATGAGTGGCAGGTTGAGCTGGTTGGCGTGTGTGTTGCTGGTCACCCTGATGCTTACTGGTGTGCTGGTGGGATGTAGCAGTCAGGCGGGAACTGCGCCGACGCCGACCGTTGTTACGACGCCCTCGACCTTGCAGACGCTGACGTTGACGGCGATAGACTATAGCTATACGATGCCTAAGAACACGACCTTGCGGGCTGGATTGATAGATCTGAAGCTGGTGAACAACGGGACGCAGGCGCACCAGGCGCAGTTTGCCCGCCTCAACCCAGGTGTGACCAGTACGCAGGTCGTCAACACATTGATAGTTGACAAGCAGGAAGAGCAGGCATTTACACTATTGACCTTTGTCGGAGGGTCCGACACAATTGCGCCGGGCGATGGTCAGGAGACCGTGTTGAACCTGCCGGCGGGGAGCTATGCGTTGCTCTGCCTGGTGACCGGGTCGGATGGTTTACCGCATGTCGATAAAGGGATGATCCAGTTTTTGACCGTTGCGGCGGCTCAGGAGACGCAGCCGGCTCCCCAGACCAGCGGAGAGATCGACATGCGGGATAACGGCTATAGTCTGCCGAATGCACTGATGCAGACGGCCCCGGCCACATTTCAGGTAGTGAACAAAGGGACCAGGCCGCATGAACTGAACATCGTCAGGTTGGCTGCTGGCAAGAGTATCGCGGATATCACCGCCTTCTTCAAGAATCCTTCTGGTCCGCCGCCCTTTGAAGAATATGGAGGGATGGCAACGCTGGCACCAGGGGATGCGGGCTGGGTTCTCGTCCATCTGGAAGTGGGCAACTATGCGGTTTTCAGCGTCGTCCCCGATCCGGTCAGCGGTGTATTCCAACTGACGCAGGGACTTTTAACCGCATTCACTGTGCAGTAAAGCCCCTACACTAAAGTCAGCTAAAGCGAGCAAAGTAGATATGAGTCATCCCTGATTTGACAAAATCAGGGATGACTCATATCTGTACCCCTTAGGCGTTGAGAACTACTTTCTGGTGAAGGCAGGCTCGCGCAGCTTGCTGAGCACATCGCGGCCGTAGGCTTTGATGAAGGCTTGCTGGTCCTGGCGAGCCGAGTGGAAGATCAGATGGTCGAAGCCCAGGTCGATAAACTGCTGGGCGAACTGAATATGGTCTTCTGCATTGCTTGAAACGCAACTGGCCTTTTTGACGGCCTCGGCTGTAACAATCTGACCGTTTTCCGCGGACATCGCGGGTGTATAGATCTTCTGGTCGAAGAGAGCAGGGATATAGGTGCCGGCCCAGTACTTGAGGTGATTGGTGATCGCCTCGTCGGTATCCTGGGCGTATTCGACGTTTAGCTCGATCAGTTTTGGCAGATGCGTAGCATTCTTGCCGGCCTCCTGAGCGCCCTGAGTAAAATGCTGAAGCAGCTCTCGGTAGACCGTGGGTTGCTTGCCGCCAACGGTGAACAGACCATCGCCATATTTGCCCGCGAAGTAGGCACTTTGCGGGACAAGCGAGGAGATATAGATGGGGATTGGTTGTGCGGGTGGGCTATAGATACGGGCTTTGTGGGTCTGGTAGTATGTGCCTTCGTAGGTCACTTCCTCGCCTGTCCACAGCATACGGATCAGATCGATAGCTTCGCCCAGGCGGGCCTGGCGCTCATTGTATTCCGGCCATGCACCGACTGAGGCAAATTCATTCAGAGCCTCGCCGGTTCCCACGCCCAGGTAGACGCGGCCCGGAGCCAAGCAAGCAAGAGTAGCAGCCGCCTGCGCAATAATCGACGGGTGATAGCGCAGCGTTGGGCAGGTTACGCCGGTTCCCAGAACCATGTGCTGTGTTCTGGCTGCGACAGCGCCCAGCCACGTCCAGGCGAAAACGGCCTGCCCGTCATCGCTCCAGGGGTGAAAGTGATCGCTCACATCGAGCAGATCAAAACTTGCCTGCTCGGCTTCTATTGCGCTCGTCAGTAGGTCGGCGGGTGTAAACTGTTCTGCGCCGGCTTTCCAACCAAAGGTAGTCATAGTATTTTTCCTCTTGTTTTAAAGTGTTAGTAGATATCTCGCGTAACTCTTACTGTGTTACCGCTCATGAGACGTGTTGCCGCAGAGGGGTCTGAGGCTGTATCCCAGCCTCAGACCCCAGTCAAGGGAAGGGGTTGACCCCTTCATTCGCGCGGACTTTAGCAGAGGGACACCCTCTGTATTCCCGTTTTGCATGTTTTGCCAGAGGCAAAATATGCAAAACAAAAAGAAAAGTTTATTGGTGACACCCCAAGCCCCGGTTAAGGGCTGCTGCCCTTAACCATCCCGCTAAGTCCGCGCTAATGGTTGACCCCTTGTGTCCCTGCTGTTCAAGCGAAGCGTAACAGAGTACGCTTAACTGTCACCGCTTACTATTAGTGATACGTGTCTGCTTGCAAATTCGTGACTGAGCTATACGCATGTTTTGACTGTATGCTTTGTGTACCTGTAGGTAAATTGAGTGAAATCAGCACAACTTTTGAGGCGAATGGAAAACAACGATACGTTTCAGTGTTCATGAGAGAGAAAACGCTTTAGATTAAAAAAACCCTATTCTCATACTTTTGTCTATCTTTGTGGATCAAGCAAAAGATAGATCGGCACAAGCAGCCCGAACGGCCAGGGGTCCAATCCAGTCATAAGTCCGAGCAACCATTTTCTCTGGCCTCGCTGTGCTGCATGAACTATTGTCCAGATCCAGGCGATATAATAGAGCAAAAGGCCAAGAATGAGCAGAATGCTTAGAAAGACGGTGAGAGGAACTGGCATCTCTCTAGTGGACCCGGCTTGTGAAAGCTCAGGGATGACTATTAAAAAAAGCACTGGTAGAATCAGAACAATAGAAAATAGAATAGCCAGACGCGGATAAAGGATTCTACTCTGAACAATCAAATCAGAACAAACATCCTGCATGTTTTGTCGGGGCGACCGGCAAAACATGCAAAAAAAGGTTTTTCGGGGGCGTAGTCCTCGAACCCCTGGGTGGAGGACTGGTCGTCCTCGGCACTCCTGCTGAATTTCGTCGACCACAGACAGGAGAGAAATCAGGAATGACTCATATTATTCAGGACAATGGTCCTCAGCCACACATTAGTTGTTGAAGTAGTGCTCTGCGATATCTGGGAGAAGGCGCGGGTGTACAGGCTGCCATCGCAAGAGTTCCTGGGTCTGTGCACTCAACCTCGGCATGTCGAGTCTCGCCGAGATGTCGGTTGCTGCTACCATGCCGAGAAAAGGGCCGAAGTGGGCTTCTGCCTCTGCGGGGGAAATGCTGACCACTGGCAGGTTCAGGTGGTGACCGATGACATCGGCGATGTCGCGGAATGGCACACCCTCGTCGCCGGCTCCGTAAAGCCGTGATCCCGCTGGGGCGACTTCCAATGCCAGGCGGAACAGGGATGCCGCATCGAGGCGATGGATAGCGGGCCAACGGTTGGACCCGTCGCCTATGTAGGCAGAGACGCCTTTCATGCGGGCGACATCGATCAGTCTTGGCACGAAGCCATGTTTGTCGCCCTCGCTGTGTACAGATGGAGAGAGAGAGACGACCGATGCTCGCACGCCAGCCAGTGCGAGCACCGCGTTATTCGATGCCTCCCCGTTCAGGTGAGCGGTGGTCACGAAGGGCTTGCCGGAGCCTTCGAGCGCCGCTCCCATCGTCTCGACGGCACGCAGATCAGTGGCGAGCGCGGCTGCGAAGTCCGCGAGACCGTGCTGAAACGCCAGGTGAATGACGCCGTCCGTGGTAGCGGCCCCGCGGTGCAGGCTGTCGAGGTCTTCAAGGGTACCGTGGTGTACCTCGGCCCCAGCTTCCTTCAGTGTCGTAGCACCATTGTCTGAGCGGGTCAGGCCAACTACCTGATGACCAGCACCGATGAGTTCCTGAACGACGACAGAACCGATAAAGCCTGTGGCTCCTGTGACGAAAACACGCATAAGAAAGTTCTCCTTTTCGTGGTAAGATCAAGCGTAAGTGTGATAATATGAGGGCATCTCTCTCCATTAACGGAGGTTACCTCAGGTTACCTCTCTATAATAACGGAGGGACCCTCACTTTGTCAAGGGTTACTGATTTGAAGAGGAAGGAGGAGCATGGAATGAACGAGCCAACACAAGCCAGTCGCCCAATGCGAGCAGATGCTCAGCGCAACTACGCCAGCCTGTTGAGTGCGGCGCAAGTTGCGGTTTCGGAACGCGGTGCTGACATCGTCCTAGAGGACGTAGCCAGGTCGGCTGGGGTCGCGATTGGAACGCTGTATCGTCACTTCCCCACGCGTCAGGATCTCCTTGAGGCAGTGTTCCTGAATGAGACAGGTGTATTGAGAGCGCGTGCTGAAGAACTTGCAGTCGCTCCAGTTCCTTTCGACGCCCTGGTCAGCTGGTTGCGTCTCCAGATGGACTTCGCGGCTCGTGGGAGGAGCATGGGAGCGGCCATTATGGCAGCCAAGCATGTTCCGGGAACGAAGATCTCTATCGCGAACAGAGCGATGCACCAGGCGGGAGAAGCCCTGTTGCTCCGTGCCCAGGCCGCAGAACAAATCCGAACGGATGTGCATATTATCGATGTAGTACGGCTGGTCTACGGAATTGCTATGGTGACCCAACACGCGTCCGACCCTGATGGGGCCAGCCGCATGCTTGATCTTGTCATCGCCGGAATCAGAACAACGCCGAGTCGGGACTAAAAGATGGTGTGTTGCCCCTCGGCTCGCGGCGATCCTCTTGACGACAGAGTGCGCCAGTTGAGCACGCGCAACCTCTGATCCGCCCGTATGATTAAGCGAAAATCTCCGGCAAAATCTTGGGATTTACACATCTTCAGGTTTTGCGTAAAACGGGTCAGATCAAGGCATGTTGCTTGATCTGACCCGTTTACAACGTCGACCCTATTGACTACTTCTGTGCTTCGTCCTCAAGAGTCGTTTTCTGACCCTGGGGGAACGTGCCGTCGGGGGTTGCGATCTTGATGGTCAGGAGATTGAGGTAGTGGCGGTGATCGGTGCCGGACCAATCCAGGAACAGAGTGCCATTGCCATAGGTCAGG
The DNA here is from genome assembly GCA_034437695.1 of Ktedonobacteraceae bacterium. Lineage (GTDB taxonomy): Bacteria > Chloroflexota > Ktedonobacteria > Ktedonobacterales > Ktedonobacteraceae > Paraktedonobacter. The sequence goes on along the minus strand of DAOTTJ010000088.1, from coordinate 10,586 downwards.
GCGACGACGCCAGTGCTGGTTGATTTCTCGTCCAGAGTCAGTTTATTTGACCAGGTCTGGGCGTCGTTTGAAGAGGCGATGTTCAGGTGGTCATCGTGGCCAATCCAGGAGATATAGAAATAGCCATCGCCAAACGTAATGCCGGGAGTAGCCAATAATAACGATCGATATCTCCTAATTCAACAGATCCATCTTTTCGGCCTCAGCGTTTCTGGGCGCTGTCTCTGATGGCGAGGTGGGAGAGTTTAGCGGCGCTGTGGTGTACCGTGGATATTGACGCGTACAAAGGGAGGTTCGACGGAGAGAGCGGTGAGTGGGCCGTAGCAGCGGGGTTTACGGAAGGCGTTGCCCCAGACCTCGCGTGCGCGGAAGTCGCGGATCTTTGCCAGATCGAAGGTTGCGAGGTGGATGCCTTCGGCTTCATCGCCAGCGACGATCAGCGTATCGCGGCTGCCGTGGCTATCGAAGGAGATTGGATCGTAGGCTACCGAGTGACCATTGGCGTCGGGTGAGGCATAGTTAGTTAGGGCCACGCCCAGCATATTTTCGTAGGCGCGGGTGCGTACCTGAGCGAGGCGATTGACCTCCATTTCGCAGGCATTGGGGATCAGAATAATCTCGGCTCCTTTGAGCATGAGGAGACGCGCACTTTCGGGGAACTCGCGGTCGAAGCAGATCATCATGCCGACCTGGAGGGGACCCTCGGAGGTATCGAGCGTGCAGACCATGAACTCCTCGCCGGGTGTGCAGGCGTCTTCCATTGGAGAGAAGTCGCAGGTATGGACTTTGGCGTACGTCATGAGCAGCTCGCCGTGGTGGTTGATGAGCGAGACGCTATTGCGTGGTGCGTTGGGCCAGCGTTCCAGGTAGGTTAGCGCGATAGTCATCTGGAGTTCGCGGGCGAGGTTTTGGAAGTGGCGAACGAAAGGAGAAGTGCGCTCGATCGCCTGGTCCTGCCAGCGGAGGCGAGCCTGGGCCAGATCAGAGGACGTATCCAGCGTACCGTTTGCGGGCCAGAGGTCGGGTGACCGCCAGATATCCTCTGTCTCAGCGGGAGCGAAGGACGTATAGCCGATATTCCACATTTCGGGGAAGAGAGCGATATCTGCGCCCAGTGTCTTTGCCTGGCGGCAGAACGCCTCGCCTTTGGTCAGATTAGCTGTCTGATCGGTGCCACAGGAGGTCATTTGTAGGAGAGCAATCGTAAGCATCAGCGTGTAGATCCCTTCTTATAGTCGAATTTAGAACGATACGTAGGTATACAGAGTTCGACGCGTACCAGACCGAGGAGAGGGGGTGCGTTGTGTTGCAGGGAACAACCGTTTTCTCAAGAGATCAGCTTACCGCGTCGTGTGTGCCGGGGGGGTGTGGCAACCTCAGAGGGAGTTGATCCTGGCAGTGGATCTGGATCACACAGTCGATACATTGTTCGAGGTCTGAACAGCTACAGCGTAAGCCCTGTTCAAGCATCAGCCGCATGCTTTGCGCCCGGTGGATCAGCGTATCGACCTCGGCCATCTTCTGGCGGGCCAGACCTTGCCAGCGAGCGGAGAGCGGTGTATCGCCATCCAGTTCATTGAACAGCGTCTGCATCTCAGCCAGACGAAAGCCGGCGGCCTGAGCGGTTTGAATAAAGGCCAGTCTGCGCAGAACATCCGCGTGATAGCGTCGTTGACCGCTGACGCGTCGGGGGAGCGGAAGGAGACCCACGCTCTCATAGTAACGAATAGCCGAAGCGCGAATGCCTGCTTGTCTGGCTACCTCGCTGATAGTGAGTTCAGTCGTCATAGTCTATGTTTTCTCTCTTGACTTCAAGTCGACTTTAAGAAGTACAACTTCATTGTAACCGATAGAAACGTTGTCGGCCAGTTTCTTCACAGTGTGTGCTGAGAGGAAGGAAAAGAAACGATGGTAGAGAGCCATCCCAACCTGTTGCAGGTGAATGACCAGGACTTTGAACAGCGTGTGCTTCAAGCGACGCAGCCAGTGATAGTCGATTTCACGGCGGAGTGGTGTCCGCCGTGTCGTGCGTTGGCCCCGCTCTATGCGCGGCTGAGCAGCAATTATCAGGGGAAGCTGAATTTTGCGAAGATGGATACCGACGAGAACCTGCTTGTGCCAGCTCGCTTTGGCATCCAGGGTACACCCACGCTTGTACTCTTTGCAGGTGGAAAGGAGGTTGGACGAGTTGTTGGACCGCACCCGAGTCACTTGCAGCAGAGCATTGAGCGCTTGCTGGCAGAGGTGAGCGCCTCGGTAGTGCAGAGCATATGAGGTAGCCAGCGTTGCAGGAAGTATGAAACGCGAATGCGCTTCATCTCGCATAAGGAGCTACATTACAGCAAACCTCCCTGGCTCAACGAAATGGGCCAGGGAGCAACGAGCGAGTAGACTGGTTCCATGCTCGCCAACCAGGGAGTCCTGACGAACGAACGTACACAAGCTATTTGACGTGGATATGGTCAGGCCACCTCCTCGGTGAGACGCCCGGTTTTGAGCAGCCAGCGCAGGAATTCCAGGTAGTGACGGAGCCTAGTTTCTTCCTTCGTGCGGGCGGCTTGCCAGGCTCCGCGCAGTGCAACCAGACGCTCAATCTCGCCATGCGTAAACCCCTGTCGCTCTAACAGTTTGCGCTTGTCTCTGAACGACTACGGCAAGATTAATCCGTCAGAAGACGGGCAGTCTGATGCGGGCTTCCGTCGAGACAGGTGCCGTGCTGGGAGGCGCAAGCGAGGCGCAGATCGCTGCTGTGCGCCGCTATAGGGACTCGCTGGGCATAGCTTTTCAGATCATCGACGACCTTTTCCCCTACACCAGCGAGAAGGATACGCCTACCAAGAGAGATATCCAGAACCGGCGCATTACCCTGGCGGTCTATCTACGCGCTGGAAGCGAGCACGGGGCGCGATCACGAAGTCCTGCGGTCTGTTTTCGAGGATGGCTATCTGGCCGATGCGCCGGAAGAGGCCTTAAAGATAGTTATTCAGATCTTTCAGCGCACGCGGGCGTTGGAGCATGCGTGTGAAGAGGCCATCCACTACCAGCAGAACGCGCTGGCCCAACTGGCGGTCTTGCCGGAGAACAGCGGGCGGACCTACCTGGCTGATCTCGCGGAATTGACAGTGAATCGCTTGTACGAAGAGCGAGAGAAAGAGAGCAAGCAGGAATGGAAATCATTCGAGTCACGCCGCGTGGGTACTGCTATGGAGTCGTGGATGCAATAGAGATTGCCCGCAAAGCGGCGCGAAACCCCGATCTATATTGTGGGTTTGATTGTCCACAACCGTTTCCTCGTCGAGGAATTGACAAAGCTGGACTTAATCACCCTGGACGGTCCCAACCGTGCAGCTATGCTCAACCGCATCGCGAGTGGTACGGTCATCTTTACTGCACACGGTGTTTCGTCCGAGGTCAAACAGGCCGCAGGCGAGCGTGGACTGTGTCTGGTAGATGCGATTTGTCCTGATGTTGCGAATTTGGGTGGTGCGATCTTGGCCGACAACCAGGGAAGGATAAAAAATCTACCCGTGAAAAGGTTTGGGGGCTGCACCTCCGAAAAACCTTTTCTGCTTGTGTTGCCGGTCGCCGGCAACACAAGCAGAAAGAAGCGTGACAACGGATTGACGAGGGCAGTGAAAGAGCGATCAGGCCAGGTTATCCTGGGCCACGGTGATGATCACTTTGCCGCGGGCGTGTCCCGCTTCGAGATAGCGGATAGCGGCAGCGGTCTCACTCAGCGGGTATCGTTTATCGATCACAGGCACGACTTTGCCGTTTTCGAGCAGCTCTTTTACCAGGATCAGATCTGTCTGGTTTGGTTTTGCCATCTCCATCAGACCAATGTTTTGCTTGCCGGACCTTGATACCCATGATCCCGCGATTATATGTCCGAATAAGCGTGGCAGACCCGAGAAGCCGGCAATGACACAGGCTCCCTGGGGCTTTAAGGCCCGCTTGTAAGCCGAGACCGAGCGATTGCCTACGGCGTCAAAGATCAGGTCGTAATGCTGTCCGTTCCTGGTGAAGTCTTCTTGTGTATAATCGACGACGTGGTCTGCGCCAATGGAGCGTACCAGCTCCACATTGCGCGTGCTGCACACACCAGTGACTTCGGCCCCGAACGTTTTGGCAATCTGCACCGCGAACGTACCCACACCACCGGATGCGCCATTCACCAGAACCTTTTGTCCAGGCTGGATCTCTCCTTTACTGCGCAGACCCTGGAGAGAGGTGAAGCCGACTATAGGGGCTGCGGCAGCTTCCTCAAACGAACGATTGGCCGGTTTCAAGGTCAGTCTGCTTTCCTCAACGGAGGCATACTCGGCAAACCCACCAGTGGCTATGCTTCCAAAGACCTCGTCACCTGGCTGAAACTGCGTGACATTCTTGCCAATGGCCTCGACGCGTCCGGCGATATCAGCGCCGAGCCTCGGGTCTTTGGGTTTGCGCAACCCTTCTCCTAAGTGAACCAGAAACGGCTTCCCGCGCATGCGGTGCCAATCCAGGGGATTGACTGACGCTGCATAAATCTTTACCAATATTTCGTTGTCCTTAGGAGCAGGCGTGGCTACCTCCTGGAACTGAAGAACATCAGGTGATCCGTAGTGTGTCCAGATAATTGCTTTCATCGGTTTCCTCCAATAGAGTAGCTTTGAGAGATTTCTTAAATCGTACAGTTCCAGTTTTTATGAAAACCATCTACAGGGAGTGTACCGGCAATATGGTATAGAGCATAGATACTAAAGTATTGTTCTGAGTCGTGTTGTGTAGAGATGCTGACTACAGCAACCCCAATTCGCGTGCGCGTGCTACTGCTTCGGTGCGCCGCTGGACTGCCAGTTTGTCAAAGATATTTCGATTGTGTCCTTTCACGGTGCTCAAGGCGAGGAAAAGCTGCTCGCTAATCTCGTGGTTGGAGCGTCCCTGGGCAATCAGTTGGAGGACTTCTCGTTCGCGCTGACTCAATGGCTCGATCAGGGGTTGGACGGTAGCGGGCAATGCAGATCTGTCTGCAAGCTCCTGTGCCTCGGCGGCAAATGCAGTGAGCAGTCTCCCTGTATAGTCCGGCCTGATCCCATGCTCGGCTGTCCAAGACAGCAGTTGAGCCATGGGGATACCTTCGTCGATAAAGAGACGGATGAAGCCACCCGGCTCTGCCAGCGCCAGCGCGTCGTCCAGCAACTGCACAGCCTTGTCCTTTGTGCCGTGTGCATAGTGAGCGACGGCCTCTAGAACCAGAACCTTGAGCTGTTCGTCCTGCCACCCCTTTGCTTCTAGCTGCTGACGCAACGTTCCCAGTATAGCCAGTGCAGTAGAGGTGTCGCCCTGGGCCAGGCTTACCCTTGCCTGGCTGAGAGGGAGCTTGTGCGTCTGGGCCAGTTGCGCGGCGGCTGCCAGTTTGCCCTGCTGGAGCAATAGGAGCACTTGCGCGGCGGCAAGTTCGGGCAGTTGAGAGACAAAGTGATGCTGGCGTACGAGCTGCTCTACCTGCGCTAAAATAGCGGCTGCGCCGGACACATCGCCTCTGGCAAGTCTCAGACGGCTGAGAAACACTTCGCAGGCAACGAATCGGTCAGAGTTTTCTAACTGACGAGCCAGTTGGACGCTCTGTTGAACGTGCTGTTGGGAAGTGTCCATCGCGTTCCAGGCGTAGCATACGCGTGCCAGGCCGAGATGAGCTTCGCAAGCAGTGAGCTGTTGTGGATTACCAGCCAGTTGCAGTGCGTGGCGATAGGTCTGGGCAGCCAGATGGAGCTGGTTCTCTGTCTCCTGTATCATGCCGAGGCCGATGGTTGCCATCAGATTGATGATGGTATTTCCAGATGCCTGGCTGATCGTTATGGCCTCGGTATAGGCGTGGCTGGCTGCGGCACGGTCGCCCTGGATCTGGTAGGCAAAGCCCAGCTTCCAGATGGTAGCGGTGCGGACTGCCAGGTTGTCGGGGTGCAGGTATTCCAGAGCGCGGCGGGATTGGGTAATGATGGTTTCTACCTGGTACTGTATGGCCGCCAATAAGGCGCGGATGGCGGCAATATGACCGATAAGATTGCGGGTCTTATCGTCGGCGTCTGGCGTGTCTTGCAGGGCAGCTTCAGCGGCTTGTAGTTTCTGTTCGACGCTGGTATTCTGGCCGATCATCGAGAGCGCCGAGGCATACGTCACCCACAGCGAGGGTCTGGCATCCAGGACCGTCGTTGGCAGCGACGTCAGCCAGTTGAGTACAGGGGTCATTGCGCCACGAAATTGCAGCGGCATGCCCTCGCCCGCGATCAGGCGCTCTGCTCGCTCGATATCATTAGCGGCGGCAGCGTGTTGAAAGGCTTCGATCTCCAGACCATGCTCTTCATACCAGACGCTGGCCCGCCCGTGTAGTGTGGCCACCAACCCGGCTCTCTCTTCTGTAGATGTGGCGGTGCTCTGGTGAAGTCGTTGCCGCAGCAAGTCAGCGAAGAGATGGTGGTAGCGGTACCAGCGCCGTTCGTTATCGAGTGGGATAATGAAGAGGTTGGTGTGTTCGATCTGTTCAAGTGTGGCTTGCCCGGAGGCAGAGGAGTCGTGCAAAATGGCATCGCAAAGGGGACCACACAGTCGGTCGAGGATCGAGGTGCGCAGCAGGAATGCCTGCATGCTTGCCGACTGCTGTTGCAGTACCTCCTCAACCAGATAGTCCATCACGAAATGGTGGCTGCCGGTAAACGATTTGATGAAGCTGGTGGCGTCGGGCTGTCCCTGCATCGAGATCGAGGCCAATTGCAGACCCGCAATCCAGCCTTCGGTGCGTGTTTCCAGGGCGGCGATCTCTTCTGCGGAGAGGTTCAGGCCCATGACCTGGTTGAGGAATTCGGTGGCTTCGGCGGCAGTAAAACGCAGGTCAGCGACGTGCAACTCGGTCAATTGGTCGCGGACCCGTAACCGGGCCAGAGGGAGATGTGGATCTGCGCGGGTGGCGATGACCAGGTGCATCTGTGGTGGCAGGTGGTCGAGCAGAAAGGCGAGGGCCTCGTCGACCGGGCGAGCATCGATCAGGTGGTAGTCGTCGAGGACGAGGACGAAATTGGCTGGAATAGCGGTGATCTCGTTGAGCAGGGCCGTCAGAATCGTCTCGCTTGAGGGTGGCTGAAGCGCCTGGAGCGCACCCAAAGCTCTTTCTCCAAGTGTCGCAGCGATCGTCTGCAAAGCAGCGACGAGGTACGTCAGAAAGCGCGTGGGATCGTTATCCCCTGCCTCCAGCGACAGCCAGGCGATCGCTCGCTCGTCACCAGCCAGCCATTCGCTGATCAGAGTCGTCTTACCAAAGCCAGCGGGTGCAGAGATGAGGGTCAGTTTGTGGTGCAGACCCTCGTTTAACCGCTCGATCAGGCGGTGGCGGAGGACAACTTTTGGCCGAGGCGGGGGGATATACAGCTTGGTTGCTAAAATTGACGTAACCATAGATTTCTTTTAAACACACAGCCCTGTTACTGGAGTTAGAAACTACCACAAGTATATCAGAGATTGTGGAAAGAGACAAGTTTGCAATAAGCCTATTTCGCAAGCCAGAGGCTTGCACCCTCACCCATAGATATAGAGTTAGCAGGGAGTGCAGAGAGGCACTCCTGTTTTGTCGGAGGCAAAACAGGCAAAACAAAAGGAAAAGTTTATTGGGGACACCGCAAACCCAGGCAAAGGGCTACCGCCCTCAGCACTCCTGCTTCACTTCGCTGTAGCAAAGCGTTCAGCGAAAAGCCTACCTGTGTAAAGCCCTCAGCACTCCCGCCTACGTCTGCGCCTATTGACTTGAAGTGTACTTGAAGTGATACGCTTGCAAAAGCGATGTATCTAACGATATTGTGTCTCTTTTTGCGGAGAATAGTGGAGGTCTCTATGCACACACCACAACCCGATCCCGTGCTGGCTTGTAACATGCAGGCCATTCCGTCCCAGCTACGCGCAGCTCATGCTGCCCATATCCAGCGGCTGATTGCTTCCGTAGAGGAGGTGCAGGAACTCCCCAACGGCTATAATCTGCGGCTTCCCAGTCAGATAGAGATCGTCCAGGCTGCGCTGGCTTTTCTCGCTTATGAACGGCTCTGTTGTCCCTTCTTTCATTTCACCCTGGATATGCAACCCGAGCAGGGACCAATCTGGCTCGCCGTAACCGGGGCAATCGATGTCAAAGCTTTTGTCCAGGCTGAATTTGGACTCGTCAGTTGATGTGAGGTCGATCGAAGTCAGACTCGCGATGGCCGACTTGAGGGGTCTGCCTATCGTGCCATGTCATCCAATCAATCAATATAGGAAAATCCTTTGCAGAAAGATTATGAATTTTGATGTTCTTGACAGGTTAGATATAATTTTTCAAGCACAAGTTTACGAGGTTCTATGTGTTTTTGCAGAAGAGTGCAGAGTATCTTGTGTTATGTTAGAATGGTATGAATTCGTGCAGGATGCATATTTAGAACATTTAGACAGCTAGAAAGATTTGCAAGAGGAGAAGTATGAGCATAGAAAAGGCTGTTAGCAAGCGAGCCGACGTTGAGGTGATGCGAGCCGATATAGAGACTGCCTATGGGTTGCTAAGGGACCATGTACGTACTACGCCGGTTTTTTCCCTGGAAGATAAGGCGCTGGGCATAAACGCCCGTGTGACGCTCAAATTGGAACAACTGCAACATACAGGTTCTTTTAAACCACGTGGGGCATTCAATCGTATTCTCACCAATCGCATTCCACCTGCCGGGGTGATAGCGGCCTCCGGTGGTAATCATGGTGTGGCGGTGGCCTATGTGGCCCAGAAATTAGGCCTGACAGCGGAAATTTTTGTACCTGAAACCTGCTCTCCTGTCAAACTCCAGCGCTTGCGCGACTATGGAGCGCAGGTAACAGTGGCAGGAGCGAGCTACGCGGACGCCTGGCAGACAAGCCAGGTGCGAGGGGCCAGGACAGGAGCTTTGGTGGTCCATGCCTACGATCAACCAGAAGTGATAGCTGGTCAGGGAACGGTTGGCTATGAGTTCTCGCTCCAGGCGGAGAAACTGGATACGATCCTGATCGCAGTGGGAGGTGGTGGCCTGATTGGAGGTGTGGCAGCCTGGTTTGCTGGTCATAGTCGTGTGATTGGTGTGGAACCGCACGCCGCTCCCAGTCTGTATAAAGCCCTCAAAGCGGGTGGCCCGGTCAATGTTGAGGTTGGTGGTATCGCGGCGGATTCGCTTGGGGCCAGAAGCGTTGGAGCGTTAGGTTTTGCGCTGGCTCAACAATGTGTAGATCGCGTGGTCCTGGTTGAGGATGAGAGCATTCGCACCGCCCAACGTCTCTTGTGGAATGACCTGCGTTTGGTAGCAGAGCCAGGTGGCGCGACCGCTCTGGCTGCCCTTCTCAGCGGGGCATACCAGCCTGATCCTGGCGAACACATTGGTGTGGTCATCTGTGGCGGGAATACCGACCTCACTCACATCAGTCTGTAAAGATGAGGCCTGACTGATGTAAGGCTATTGGTAAACCCGCGTCAGTCAGACCTCATGACCAGAAGAGTAAGCTCTGGGCCTCGTCCATCTGGCCGAAAAATGAACTGAAGGTAATGCGTTGCTCATCTCCCAGCGTTTTTTCGATCATGTGATAGTTATGCGGATTGAAGAAGATAAGCTCTCCTGTCTGCGGTAAAATCGTGGCCGTCTCCACTCCATTGACGAGGCTGAAATCTGTATGAATACTTCCAGGCACTTTATACTGCTTATCTGCTTCTTGCCCATATCTGCGATAGACCCGCGTTTCGCCTCCCTCAGCGCCTAACTGGAAATAGATATTCCAGGTCAACTGGGCGGAGATTCTTTCAATGGCCCACCCCCTGGCATCAAGCGGAGCCCAGTCGAAATGCAAAGCTCCTGCGCCAATGGAGCGGATGAGACCTGCGAAGTATGGCCGTCCCCCAACCTCTTCCGCTATTTTCACCTCGTTGCCCCAGGCAGCCCTGATAAAACCCAGGACATAGTACAGGAGATCTCCCCCCGGTTGAAAGATCTGTTGTCGGGTTTGATTGGCTTGCTCTACCGATTGAAGGTAAAGCTCCATCTTTTCCAGGTTATCCCGATGCTCATTTTGCACGATGCCAATTTTGCTGACTTTATTTTCTCTGGCTCCCCTGTATTCATACCAGTTGAAGAGATGTGCCGGTATATTGCTGACAATCTTCTTACACACTTCGGGGGAGACAAATCCAGGGATTCTTACTGTTGCGATCTCGTTCTTGAGAAGTCCTGCCAGCAAGTCATGGGTAAAATAGGGAGTTGTAATAGATTCCCAGGTCATTGTCTTGTTCTCTCCTTGCTTGAGAGGTGCATTTAAAAAGATATTTGTTCTACAGAGGATGTTTACATAGAGAATGTTTCTTACAAAAAGGGGACTACTACTTGAATAAATGCCTATTACCAAAAATAGTATATATAAAATACCATGAAAAGTCAATGAAGTGGATGATCCGAAAGTCTACCCTGCCGCCTGTGACGGCGGGCAAAAGAGGGATGTTCACGGATAAGTTTTTTTCTTCCTGCACGGTGAGGTCTGGGCTTCGCCCCAGCGAAGCGTCCGTGGTTCAGCTTGGAAATATT
>DAOTTJ010000087.1:0-20258 GCA_034437695.1 Ktedonobacteraceae bacterium | reverse complement strand
TCGTTGAACACTCAGTAGTAATTACCGAAAGTTACAGGAGTATAATGTAGTGGAAAATCAGAGTTCACCGACGGACTTTCTAGAAATCGCGAAGTCAGCAGCGTATGAGGCGGGGAAGTATCTGCTTAAAAAACTTGGTTCAGCGCATACCAACTAGCAAAAGACCCTGAATGATGATGGATTGGATGTAGACCTGGAAGCTGAAAACCTCCTCTAGCCGAGAACAAAAATGTGATTCCTTCCGTTTTGTCTCGATAAAACACAGAAATCGAAGGGCTCATGCATGTACAATTCGGCAGTCGGTACACCTGACGTTCGTTTGATCTATAGCAATTATCATATGAGTATCCTAAAGTTTACAGGTATAAAAAATGACGGAGTGCGACCATAGCCCTTTTACAAAGAGGAAATGAAAATGGCTTCACGACCAGCAAACGATCATCAATCACTATTGGGCCAAACGTTAAAAGCATATCGCAAAGAACATGCAGTCACCCAGGAGCAACTAGCAGCAGAGCTTAATGTAGAACCGCGCACCCTCCGAGCCGGGAAAAATGGCCGACCCACGCACACTATTAACGAACTTTACCCCAGGCAAAGGGCTGCTGCCTACTAGACACGACAAAGTTATCACGCCTTGTTTGACTACAATAGTATACTATTGTTCCGAAAGTATACTATTGTATACAGAATACTGGTTGGTCTGTCAAGTCTCTAAGTGTATACATTGTCAGTCTAGCCATCAATGAGTGACATGAGTAGCAAAAGTTTGCATGGTATCGTCTAATCTGGTAAACTTTCGTGAGTGGCTCGCGAGTGAGTCACGATTGAAGCAGTGCTAGTCAGCACCAACCAAAGGAGCGCCATGAGCGATCAGTACTACGCAGCAAGTCAAGCGATGGCTAAGCTTGGTTTATCAAAAGCAATGTTTCACCGAAAGGTAAACCAGGGACTTATCCCAAAGGTGACACCACCTGGAAAGAAACAAAGCGTCTACCCAAAGCGAGATATTGACGCTCTTGCTCGGGCAATGAACCTTGTTTTTGAGCAACATGATAGGATCGTGTTCTCGAAGTCATCGCCAGCAGACCAGGAAGAAGAAATACGAATAGGCATTCGCTACTTCGGCATGGAATTTCTTACACCACTTTTAGAGCGGATTGCCTTTCAGCAAAGAAGTGAGTTTACATTCTGGTCTCTCAAGGTAGATGAGCATATAGTTGGGTACACTTCAATGTTCCGGTTTCCCCCTGCTTTTCTTGATGATCTGCTCACTGGACGGAGAATTGAGCGTGAAATCACAGTCAAAGAGGTGCTACCATTCTCACGCCTGGAGCCTTTCGATATTTATATTGATGTGATGGCAGTTGATCCAAATCTACCATCGCACTTGAGACACCTCTATGCTGGTATCATAGCTTCTCGGCTTGCTGCCACGCTTCTTGATCTTAGGGCCAATAGCTACCTTATTCAAACTGTGTACACAGTTTCAGCAACAAAAGAAGGCGATAACCTTGTGCGCAAAGCAGGTTTCCGTCTTATGAAAGGAAAGTCTATCGCCCCTGGCCGTCTTGCGTATGACTTTCCGTTGGATGAGCAAGGAATAAAGCGCCTTCAGACATTGAGCGGGAGAGGAGTATAATATGCCTATATACAAGGGAACAGAGATGGACAGATCGAAGTACCCACTTGACAAACTCCGCTCTGAGCGCGAATTACGCGGTTGGTCGCAGCGGAGGGTCGCCACCGCGATTGGAACATCCGAGAAACGCGTCAGTGCCTGGGAACTCGGCGAAAGCGCTCCTGGTCCCCATTTCCGCGAAAAGCTTTGCCTGCTTTTCGGCAAAAACACGCTTGAATTAGGCCTGCAAGCGAAACGAGCACCTACCAGTCCTTTGTCCGTCGAAGACCATACTGGCTGCTTCGCCTTTGGAACCCTCGAAACAACCTGGATGGTGATTGATGGCGATGGAGTAGAAAGTTATCTCCCACAACATATTCGCTCACATTATATTCCTTCTCCGCAGGAATTGCCCGCAGAGCTACAAGTGAGAAAAGAATTGATAGAGCGGGAGCAAGAACAAAGGCGAGAACAGGGATTACATTCTTTCTGGAACGGCGAGATATACGCACTTGACCGCTTTATCGTTGGACGCGAGGCAACAAACGAAAATATGACGCTTAATCTCTGGTTTCGTCCATCAGACTATTATACCTTTCTGGCGACAAATATGAGTCTAAAAGAACCAGCATTGCGAGAAAAATACCTCTCCGACATCGATTTGTACGAAACGATCCCCCACTTCTCGCATTCCTTTGGCGTTTCGCTCGCAGTCGTTACATCCGATGGATATACTCTTTTTACCCAGAGAGGTAAACATGTAGGAAGCCGTCCAAGAGTATATGAAACAAGCGTTGTCGAGGGGCTGAGCAGGCCAATCGACCGTAGCACGACCAGCGAAGCTCCCGATGTTTACAGGTGTGCGTGCCGTGGGTTGGCCGAAGAGTTGGGACTCCATGAAGCTATTGATTTCTCTGTTTCCGATATTACTTTTTTAAGCTTTGGAGTAGATACGTACTACGGCCTCCGTGGCCTGACAGGCATAGTTAAAATTAAGAAGAGTATAGAAAAATTACTGCGTCTTTGGGATAATGGAGTACGCGACAAATTCGAAAACCAGAAGCTTTTTCCCATTCCATTTACTCCCCAGGACGTTGTTGCTTTTGCTTATTCTCATCAGCCATTCGCACCAGGGCCAACACTTTACCATGCTTTAATTCATGAATTTGGTCGAGAAGAAGTAGAGAGCGCGTTAGCACGCGAATGTTAAATTTCTGCTTACTCCTTCCCCAGTGCTGCTAAAAACGACCAGATGCGAGATCAATGGTGTACAATATGCTGAGACGTTCATCGCAAAGATAGGATAGAAGCAGCAGAATTATGTACTGTCCATATTGTCAGACGTTCAATCCGCCAGAAGCCAAGTTTTGCATGGAGTGCGGCAATCACCTTCCCTTACAGACGTGTCAGAATTGCCAGACTATCAATCCGCCCCAGGCTCGCTTCTGTATCGAGTGTGGCTGCGCTCTGGCGATGCAAGCAGGCGAAAAACGCGATACTATACCGCTGGCTGAGTCCGGTCCGCTGAGTGGTGCGAAGCACGATTCGCAGATTGGCAAGCTGAGTGCGCCTGAGGAACGGCGGGTAGTGACGATTATGTTCGCTGACATCACTGGCTCGACGCCGCTGGCTGATCGCCTCGATCCCGAGGATATGCGTGCTATCCTGGTCGGGTATTTTAATCTGATGACCGAACAGATCCGCCGCCACGGCGGCACGGTCGAGAAATATATCGGTGACGCGGTGATGGCGATCTTTGGCTCTCCTGTGGCCCACGAAGATGATCCCGACCGCGCTATCCGCGCTGCGTTAGATATGCAAACGGCGCTGGCCAATTTTAATACTATCCGTCTGACCCGCGACCCCGAGGCTACGCGTCTGCAAATGCGCATCGGTATTAATACCGGCGAGGTGGCAGCTCCCGGTGCGCAGTCTACGCGCCAGGACTTCTTGATTACCGGAGATGCTGTCAACGTCGCGGCCCGCCTCCAGCAGGTCGGCACGCCCGATACGATCCTCGTCGGTGAACGCACCTATCTGGCCACACGCGGGGCCTTTGAATTCCGCTCGCTCGCCCCTCTACTGGTGAAGGGCAAAGAGGCTGCGATCAACGCCTGGACCGTCCAGAGCGTCTCTACAAGCGAGCTGACTATCTTGCAAGCGCCGCGCGGGATCGCGGGTCTGCCCACTCCAATGGTCGGTCGACAATTGGAGATGACCCTGATGCACGCGACCTATGCCCGCGTGCGCGATGCACATCACTCGCATCTGATCACGTTGCTTGGTCCGCCCGGCGTGGGCAAATCGCGCATGGTTAAAGCGTTCATCGACCGCGAAGTGGAGGCGGCACGCAGCACGACTGGCGACGATACTCCTGTGGAGCCACGCGTGCTTCAGGGACGCTGCCCGCCCTACGGCGAAGGCATTACCTACTGGCCGCTGGTCGAGATTCTGCGCTCGCTGATCCTGATCCGTGGCGATGAAAGCAATGAGGAACTGGAACGCCGCTTTATCGATTTCTTGCGCGAAACACTGCGCAAAGCAAAACGCGTCGAGCAGGTTGAACAGGTAGCTGAGGTCCTTCTACAGGGCATCGGACACGGTCTGCACGGCCAACCGAACCGGGGCCGCCTGCGCGAGCCACAACGCAGCAAACTCCAGAAGGACACCGAACAAGGTGGACCCGAGGCGGCTCTTCAGTCGGCCTGCCGCGTGCTGCTCGAAGCTATTGCTCAGGTTCAGCCGCTGATCCTGGTCATCGACGATTTGCAGTGGGCCGACGATGCGCTCCTCAAGTTACTTGAATACCTCACGATCCGCATCAACGATTTCCCTATCCTCTTTGTCTGTCTGGGCCGCCCGGAATTGCTGGAAATCCGCCGCTCCTGGGCCGGCGGTCAACCGAACTTTACAACGATCATTCTCGATGCACTGACGCCAGATGAGACCAGCGAACTGATCCGCGCACTGCTGGCCACCGATGAGCTGCCCGATGTCATCCTGCACAGCATCAAGAATCGCGCTGAGGGGAATCCATTCTTCGTAGAGGAGATTATACGCATGCTGATCGACCAGGAGACGCTCGTCAAGGTCGACGGCACCTGGGAGATCAATAAACGCAACGAGGAGGCCTTGAGCGAGCTGGCCAGCCCGGCGACTCCACCCGAAGATACACTGATTGATCAACACTACGTGCTTCCACTGCCACGCCTGCCCGATACCATTCAGGGCGTGCTCGCTGCACGCGTCGACCTCCTCTCAGCCCGCGAAAAACAGATCTTGCAGGCCGCATCAATCGTCGGGCGCACCTTCTGGGCCTCCGCCGTGCTTGAACTGGTCGAACAGCACAATCTCGACCATTCAATCGTTCTGGAGATACTGGAGATCCTTATGCGCCGCGATTTTATCGAGCGCAGCGAAAAGCAGACCCCCGGACCCATTCTCACCGAGCAAAGTTTTAGCTTTAAGCATATCTTGATTCGCGATGTGGTCTATCATACTATTCCACGCACCCGCCGCTCGCAAAAACACGCTCAACTGGCCCTCTGGCTCGAAACACAGGTCGCGACCCGCAGCGAGAATTTCGCGGAACTCCTGGCCTATCACTACCAACAAGCTCTGGCTAACTGGCCCGCGACACTGCACGCGCAGAACTTTGACGCGACCGAGACTATCCACACGGTCACCACCAATGCTCAACACTACGCAACCCGCGTCGAACTGGTCGAACGCACCATTCACTATCTGATCCTGGCGGGCGATCTCGCCTTCCGCAGCTACTATACGATTCGCGCCATCCAGGCCTATACCGAAGCCCTGGAACTCCTCCAGGAGAACGGGGCCGACGCTCTGACCGTCGCACATATGCACCATAAACTCGGACGCGCCTATGTCCAACGCATCAATGCAGATAGCGCCCGGCGCGAATATCTCCAGGCGCTTCAGCTTATGAAAGCCCAGCCAGAGACCACCCGCCAGGATCTACTCGCGCTCTACCTCGACATCAGCGAACTCTCGACGCGCTGGCTCGGCTGGTTTAATACGTGGCTGGACATGGAGGAGGTTCGCGGCTACCTCGACGAAGGTCTGGCGCTCGTCATCGATCAGCCACCCAGCGCGGCCCAATCGGCCTTTCTCACCTACCAGGCCATCTGGCACATTATCCAGATGAAATATACGCCGCTCGAACAGCGCCTGCCAATGGCCGAGCATGCTCTGAAGTGCGGCCTGGAAGCACGCGCCATCGCCGAGGCAATCGACGATTCTGACTCGCTCTGGATTGCACTCGACGCCCTGGGCTTTGTCTACGCCAAACAACACAGGCACAACGATGGTCACCTCATTCAACACCAGCGCCAGGCTCTTCAACATATGATCCAGGGACGCGAAGAACTCTACGATCTCTATATGTCTCTCGGCGCTAATCATACCGATATAAGCGACTTCCCGACCGCAGTTAATTGGTTCGGCCAGGCCTGGCGCATCGCTCAGACAATGGAGAGTCCTACACTCCTGCTCCACAGTATCAAAGCCCGGCTGAAGATCTGGTGGGAGTGGAACCGCATTCCAGAAGCGCAGCAGGTGGCTAACAATCTCCTGCAAACCAGCGAACAGTATCAGCAAGATATGCAGTGGTCCTTAATAGCAATCCAGGTTTTGATGGAGATCGCCTACTATACCGGCCAGCGAGAAGAGAGCGAGCGCCTGCTGCGCCAGTATCGCAAAATCCACGAAGAGCTAAACGGTCAGACACCGCTGCCGCTCGCCAATCTCCTTGTAGCGCGGCGCGAGTGGGTCCCGGCGCTGGAAGAATTGCGTATGTTCACCGACCGTGCGGAGCCGTTTCCCAGACCAGGTGATCTCTCTCTGCTGGCCGAACTGAGTGTCCTGGCCAATGAACCAGACGCGGTCCAGGCGGCTGCCTGTACTCGTGCTCTAGAGACGGCACAGACCTCCGGTACACGTAAGCAGTACGCAATCGCGCTGCGTGCGCGTGGCCGCCTGTCTATGGTCCGTCACGACTGGACGCTGGCCGAGATCGATCTGCATCAGACCTTGACACTCTGCCAGGATCTCGATCTGCCCTGGGAAATGGGCAAAACTCTCGTCTGTCTGGGCCAGCTCTATCTCTCGCGGTCGACGCAAGCCGATGAGTCGAGCGCAGACGATCTCGCGCTCGCCGATCTTTTCTATCAGAAGGCGCTTGGTTTCTTTGAAGCGCTCCACATCACCGACGAGATCCGCGAGATCCGCGCAACGCTGACGCTAATTGCGCGGGCCGGCACCTCGGATGCGCAGATGACACGCGCATTACCCGGTCTATAGGGGAATGTTCCCGTGTTTCTTAGGTGGATTGGTGTCGCGCTTGTTCTTTAGCATCTCTAACGCGCTGATCAGCTTCGCCCTTGTCTCGCGCGGCGCGATCACTTCATCGACATAGCCACGATTGGCCGCGCTATACGGGTTGTTAAATTTCTCGGTGTACTCCGCGATCAGCTCCTTACGTCGCTGCGCAGGATTGGCGGCTCGCTCGATCTCTGCGCGAAAGAGGATATTGACCGCTCCCTCGGAACCCATAACGGCGATCTCAGCAGTCGGCCACGCGTAGTTGAGGTCACCACGTACGTGCTTGCTATTCATCACATCGTAGGCCCCGCCATAGGCCTTACGCGTAATCACAGTGATCTTGGGTACGGTCGCCTCGCAGTAGGCGTAGAGTAACTTGGCCCCGTGACGAATGATCCCGTTGTGCTCCTGCGTCACGCCCGGCAGAAAACCCGGCACATCCACAAAGGTCAGCAGAGGGATATTGAAACAATCGCAAAAGCGCACAAAACGCGCTGCCTTGTCCGACGAATCGATATCCAGCACGCCCGCCATCGCCCCCGGCTGCTGAGCGACGATCCCAACCGAGCGACCCTGCATACGCGCAAAGCCGACCAGGATGTTGCGGGCAAAATATTCCTGCACCTCAAAGAAAATGCCCTCGTCCACGATAAGTTCGATGATAGCTTTCATATTGTAGGGCTTGTTGGGATTGTCGGGGATAATGGTGTCCAGCGCCGCCTCGGCCCGCGTGGGAAGATCGTTGCAGACCAGGCGCGGCGGATCGTCGAGGTTGTTCGCGGGCAGATAGCCCATCAACTGGCGAACCATGCGCAGACAATCCGGCTCGCTGCGACAGGCAAAGTGCGCGACCCCGCTAGTCGCGTTATGCACCATCGCGCCGCCCAGTTCCTCAAAGCTTACGTCCTCGTGAGTTACCGTTTTCAGGACATCGGGTCCGGTCACAAACATATGGCTGGTCTTCTCGACCATAAAAATAAAATCGGTGATCGCCGGAGAATAGACTGCACCACCGGCTGCCGGACCCATGATCGCTGAGATCTGTGGGACGACGCCCGAAGCCAGCGTGTTGCGCAAAAAGATATCGGCGTACGCGCCCAGACTTACCACGCCTTCCTGGATACGCGCCCCACCACCATCGTTAAGTCCAATGATCGGTGCTCCGTTGCGCATCGCCAGATCCATAATCTTGCAGATTTTCTCGGCATTCGCCTCGCTCATCGAACCGCCAAATACAGTAAAATCCTGCGAGAAAACGTAGACTAGGCGACCATCAATCTTTCCATAGCCCGTCACAACGCCATCGCCCAGAACCCTGTGCTCCTGCAAACCAAAGTCGCTGGCCCGATGAGTGACAAACATATCCAACTCATTGAAACTTCCCGCATCGAGCAAGAGGTCCAGGCGCTCACGCGCTGTGAGCTTGCCCTTCTGATGCTGTCCCTCGATACGCTTCAAGCCCCCGCCCAGTCTGGCCTGAGCCTTGAGTTCCTGAAGTTCAGCCAGCTTCTCCGCTGTGCTCTTGAAACCCGCAGAGTCCTCTGGTGTACGGTCGACCATACCTATTGTGTCCACCTTCCTTTTATGTTGTTTGCAACGCTGCCCTCTGACCTAATACATGCGCCTGAGTTTTCGTTTACGCACATTGGGTAAAAGCACATCCAGAGCGTCATCAACTGTGATGACGCCTTCAAGGATACCATTGGTATTGACGACTGGGACCGCGAGCAGATTGTACTTGGCCATGATCTCGGCAACTGTCCGCGCTCCCGTATCGGTGCGGACGGCTACTACATCGGTCTCCATCAGCTCGTGGAGCGCCTGCGCGGGATCGGCCACCAGCAGATCCCAGAGTGAGACAATTCCCAGCAGCGAATTCTCGTCCTGATTCTCATTGGAGACACAATAGAGGTAGATTGCGCGAACATCGTCAAGTACGTTGGTCCGCACTACGTCGAGAGCCTCCGCGGCCGTCCGCGAGGCGTTGATCGCGATATAATCGGTAGTCATCAGACCACCCGCCGAGTTCTCTTCATATACCAGAAGATCCTGCACATCCTCGGATTCCTCAGGTTTCATCAGGTGCAAAAGCTCCTGCGCCCGCTCCTCAGGCAGCCGCGCCAGCAAGTCGGCGGCCTCGTCGGGTCCCATTGCCTCCAGGATATCTGCGGCTCGCCGCGTACTGATCTTGGCCAGGATCTGGATCTGGCGGTCTGTATCTACTTCCTCAAATGTATCGGCAGCAATCTCGTTTTCCAGTCCCTCGATCAGCAGAGCACCCTGACCAGGAGTTAACTGATGCACAATATCGGCGATGTCGGCCGGGTGCAGCTCCGCCAGTTGCCCGCTCTGTGGACGCGGCAAAATGAAGGGCAAGGCCGAGGCATCAGCCACCACCGGCTTCGCTGGCTCGGGACGATCCTCCTCAACGACTCCCAGCAACTCGATCCGCTCCCAGGGAATGACTGTGGTAGGCGCGTGCTTGCTGCGTGCGCCGAGCAGCCAGGGCGGAGCCAGACGACGCATCAAGCCAAGCGGACTACTATCGATCCCCTGAACGCGCCAGTCCTCGCTGACACAGACATCGTTGACACGCACAGGCTTTTTGCGGGCGAGATCGATCACCTGTTTGTCCAGGACATCGCGTGCCAGCGCCACCTGCTCCTCGGGCAGGAGCGTCGGATGAGCCGTCTCTAGCTCGCCAACCGCAAGCGACAGATGCAGGGTATGGTCGGTCCAGACTACTCTGTCGGCAGCAGCATACCAGAACTGTTCCTCCTGGCCCTCAACGAGAAAGACACAACGCTGTGCTGGATTGTCACGGAAGGCCAGAAGATCGTTAATTTTACCGATGCGCGTCCCCTGCGTATCTTCCACAGGCGCACCCTGCAACTGACTCAGGTAAAACATGTTTATTTCTCAACACGGGCGTCCGGCAATGTACCCCGGAAAGGCCCGCCCAGGGCCTCTTCAAGCGTCTCATACGTCTGCGCCTCACCTTCACGGATCTGCCGCAAACACGCGCCGACAAAATCACGGAACAATGGATGCGGACGCGTAGGTCGACTCTTAAACTCCGGGTGAAATTGCGATGCGACAAACCACGGGTGGTCGGTCAGTTCGATCACTTCGACCAGACTGTTGTCGGCGGAACGCCCACTCAGCCTCATTCCGTGGGCCTCCATGCGCTTGCGATACTCATTGTTGAACTCGTAACGATGGCGGTGGCGCTCAAACACTATAGCTTCACCATACGCCTCGTATGTCTTCGTCCCCGGCGTCAGACAGCAAACCCAGTTGCCCAGACGCATTGTACCACCCTTCGCGGCCAGGTTGCGCTGAGTATTCATCAGGTCGATAACCGGCGCTGTGGTCTGCGGGTTAAATTCGGTACTGTTCGCGTCTTCTAACCCCAACATGGAGCGGGCAAATTCGATGACCGCGACCTGCATGCCCAGGCACAGACCCAGGTAAGGCTTGTTCTTGCGCCTGGCAAAATTCGCCGCTTTAATCTTTCCCTCAATCCCGCGATGCCCAAAACCACCCGGCACGACGATGCCCGCAACATCCTCTAACAACTCGGTGTACTTGTCGCCCATGCTCTCCAGGGCCTCCGAGTTGATCCACTTGATGCGTACATCGACTTCGTGAAACCAGCCAGCGTGGCGCAGCGCCTCCGCCACCGACATATACGCGTCGTGCAGCTCAACATACTTACCCACCAGCCCGATCACAAGCTCTGGCCGTGGATACTTGATCCGCTCCACCAGCTCCCGCCACTCCTTCATCTGCGGATCGTGGTTCGCCAGGCCCAGTTCCTCGACCAGAAACTGTCCCAGACCCGCCTCCTCCAGAATCAACGGCACTTCGTAGATGGTATCGGCCGTCGGCAAGGCCACGACAGCCTGCTCCTCGATATTACAGAAAAGCGCGATCTTCTCGCGCAGTTCATCGGGGATCGGCAGGTCGGAGCGACACAGAATAACGTCGGGCTGGATACCGACACGCAACAGTTCTTTGACACTGTGCTGCGTCGGTTTGGTCTTCAACTCTTTCGTCGCCTGTAGATAGGGCAACAGGGTCACGTGCAGATAGAGCACGTCGCGCCTCCCCACATCCTTGCGCATCTGGCGAATAGCCTCCAAAAACGGCTCACCCTCGATATCCCCCACCGTCCCTCCAACCTCAACTATCACCACCTCGGCATCCGAGTGCCGCGCCACATTATGCATCCGCTCTTTAATCTCGTTGGTAATATGCGGAATAACCTGGATAGTCCCACCCAGATACTCCCCGCGCCGCTCTTTGCCGATCACCGCAGCATAAACCTGTCCCGTGGTAACGTTATTGGCCTGCGAGGACGGTTCATCGGTAAAACGCTCGTAATGACCCAGATCAAGATCGGTCTCCGCCCCATCATCGGTCACAAACACTTCACCGTGCTGATAGGGCGACATAGTACCAGGATCAACATTAATGTACGGATCGAGCTTCATCAGGGAAACAGAGATACCTCGGTTCTTGAGTAAACGACCGAGCGACGCAACGCTGATACCTTTACCGACTGAAGAGGCCACACCACCCGTTACAAAAATGAACTTGGACATTTGTTCCTCCTTACCGGAGCCTGGACACACGGGGGTACGGGATGTAGGGCCTCCTTCCCGCGTGGGTGATGGCCACGTTCTCCCGCATCCCCTCGTAGGGGCGCTCTGCTGCGCCCGCTCTCAGAGATATGGCACCCACAGGGGGGTACACCTACATCAGTTACTTTTGACGCGCTTCTAAAATGACAACCTGCATCTCGGCAGGCAGACTCGTACGTGCAATATTCAGCTTGTACTGGCCACGCGCCGCTTCAATCCCCATCTCACCACAAAATTTCACTAGCGGATCAGGCAAGCCTTCACCCAGCGGGTGGTAGTGCATAGGAATAACTATACGCGGCTCAACCTGGCTGATCACTTCAGCCGCCTGAGCTGCATTCAGCGTGTGCTGACCGCTGATCGGTATCAAAAGAATATCTGCATCCGCAACTGCCTCCAGTTGTTCTTCCTGAAGGTTATGACCCAGATCTCCTAGATGACAGATCATTATATCGTCCATATGAATGACATACATTGTGTTACGACCAAGCTGCTTCCCGCGCTCATTATCGTGATACGCCGAGACGCCCGTGATCAATACGTCGCTGATCTCATATTCTCCAGGCCCGCGCAAAGCTCGTGGATTACCATCCACGCCCACAACATAGTTATGTCCAGGGTGATCGTGGCTGACGGTAACAATAGAGGCGGAGACCTTACCCAACTTATATGCTTCTCCAGTGGAAGCACCAACCTGGGGAGAAAACGGATCAGTAATCAGGGTGACATTCTTGCCACGCAATTGAAAACAAGAGTGGCCAAGCCAGGATATTTCCATCTTACAAAATCGCTTTTCTCAAAAGTACAGGCGGGGACCAATCTCTGTCCTCGCCCGAAATCTATTGTACCACAGGGATAGGTTCACTTCAAGTAGCTTTTCAGGGTTTCCAGGGCATTCCTGCTCTACGTAAATCTCTGGCTTTCACCTCGTCCTCCGAGGAGTTGACAAACGGTGCGCCCACCGGCACATCTCGCGGCAGGTCTTTGGTCGAGGCGACGATCTGCCAGATTACGTGCTCGTGACCACGCCAGTAGTCGTAACGACCCAGGAGACGCGCCCAACCCTCCAGGACAATCGCTCCTACGGTCCAGAGCGCCCTCCGCGAGCATGCCCGCCGCAGACGACGACCAGCCAGCAATTGACGCAGCACGGGCCAGACACGCAGGGTCGCTGCCGCATAACGCTGCTCGTGCAGAACCTTGAGGTGGCCCGCGTAGATCCTCCTCCGCTGCTTGAGAAAGTCGCTCACCGTACGCGGCCCTTGATTATAAACCACGCACTCAGGACAGTAGCGTTGCCCATAACCCATCTGTGCAATCACTGCCTGAATGGAGATCTCGTCGACCGGACTGCTGGTTGAGATGCTGGCAAAGATATGGCGAAAGACGATAATCTCTCCCAGCTTGGGCTGCCAACGCGCCACACGATCGTGCAACCACCAGAGCAGATGCACGGTATAGCCCATAAAGGTAGTCGGGTCGTTGAGCGGCACCGGCCTACCTCCTGCCATCCCTACACCCGGATCTCCTAACGGCTCACAGATCCGCTCAAATGCATCCCCGGCAGGGATGACATCTGCTCCCAACAAGATCACAAAGGGACTACTCACCCGATTCAAAAATAGGTTGATGGCCGAGGCTTTGCCCTCGCGCCGCTCCTGAATACATAGCACTAACCGTTCTTCGTGCTGCGCTAGCTCGCTAACTATGGCTACCGTGCTATCGGTACAACCACTGGCAACGACGATTACTTCGCGGATCTCAACCGCCACGACCTTCTGCGCAAAGATCGCCCGCAGGGTCCGCGCAATATTCGCCTCTTCGTTATGAGCCATCACCCCCACGCTACACGCAAAAACTGGCTGCTCACCCTGGTCTTCAATAAGGACAGGAGCCTCTACCCGCACATGAGAAGTAATACTGGCCGTCATACTGGAATCCGTTTCCTTATAGAGAGAAGATAATTCAGACCCGGCCGTCGTTCGCTTAATAAGTAGAAAATCGACACCGGATATCCACGCGCCTGTGAAAAATATTTTCGCGTTTGCTTTCAAAAAACGCTGATCGCTTCGGCTTTCGTGTAACTACCTCCGCCTCATAGGGCCAACTAGCCAGCACAGCGAGAGCGCCAGAGATAATCACCTCTGGCGCTCCCGCTGCGCTTTTTCTCTCAGGCATCTAGAAAAACAGCTCAGACGCCCGTATGTGGATAGCAACCCTGCACTGCCGTCTTCTGCACTGGCAGCGTGAAACTGACATCCGACGCGAGCACTTTAGCAAAATGCAGACCGCTGGTGCGCGTCTCGACACAGTTAGCCACGTCCGGCAAGATGGTCAGGTCCAGTTCGGGAAAGGTTCCCGCCTGGCGCTGAACCAGCAGCGTATACGGCTGCCCTGAGACCGGCGGAACGTACCAGGAGAGGGTCACGTTCATCGTGCAGTTCTTGGGGACTATCACCCAACCACCGAACATTGCCCGCCCGGCCTCGTCGCTGGTCGTATTGGTTGGACCACCGATCGTTTGCAACGGCTCCCACGATGCCCCATTCGCACCAGACAGCGAAGGCGCGAAGGCCCCCGGCTGGTACTGGCCAGCCGGGCAGATGAGTTCCCCGTTGGGATAGACGCCATCGACCGGACAATCGCCGTAATCTCCTCCACACAGCGGCGTGCCAGTCGCAAAACCGTCACCCGCGATCAGTCGACTATTCGACGGGACATAGACACGCAGGTAGTCATTATAGGTATCATACCCGTAGACCGGACCAGCCTGATTGTAGACCAAACGCAACTGCAAGAGATGCGTGGCCCCTCCCTGCGCATCCAGCGTGACGGTATCCTGCATTAACGTCTGCACATACTGCGAGGCTTTACTCGCGTTAAGGTTCTCCTGGACGATATACAGACCGTCGTGTGTGGTTGAGCGATCAAGCCGACCATCAAGGCTGTAGCTCGCCAGCGCAGCCTCAGCCGCCGGATTGGTAAAGTAGACCTGCAACTCCCGGTCCTTGAGGTCGGCAAAAACCTGGTGAGCGACCGCGAGCAGTTCAGTCGGCGAGGCCGAGCGCACTTTCTGCAAAAAGAGGGTAGCCACATAGTTGGTAAAACGCTTACGCGTCGAGGTCGAGCTATCCCCCGGCTGATAGATCCTCTGCTGTCCAATGCCCGCGTTATCCAACTGGTAGTAGTGCAACAGATCTTCAAGGTTCTGCGGCGTGACTGTCACGTTATAACCCGGCATATAGATTGGCCCAACAATAGCCAGCAGATGCTCGATCAAGACCGGCGTAAAACTGATCGCACCGTCAACCTGTTGACCAACTTCCTGCTGATAGAGATCAATGGCCAGTTGAGCGGTGGTAGGGAAGTCAGCGGAGATATTTGAATCGCGCAATCCCCAGTTGGCAAAGGGCCACCACGCCCGATACTGAGGCGGCGCAAGATGTCCCTGGTTGGCGCTCGTCGCGGTATACTCAACCAGCGAGATATCTTTAAGGCTGAATGGCGCAAGCCTCCCCCCGCTGATCTGCAACTCACCGTACTGACCAGTAAAACCACCGGTTCCACGCAACTCAGCGCGGTCCATTGTCTGCACCAGAAACGTACGCGTTTGCTCCACACCCAGAACCCAACCGGCCACTCCAAGCAGCGGACGTGCCATCCCCAGGTCTTTGATCACACCAGGCAATTGTTGTAACAGCGGACCAACTTTGGCTTTCTCTTGCGCGGAGATCGGCAGCGTACTCAGCGAGAGGTTCTGCGTCCTGACCTGAATATCCTTCAAGAGAGGCAAGACCTGATCGATAGTACTGCCTACTGTATTCAGCATCGCCTGCGTCACCAGCGGAGTAGTCGAAGCCGCCAGGATCGGTCCCTTCAAACTCGGCAACAATCGAATCCCACTGCTGGTGACAATCTGCCCAAGTTGCGCAACGTCGATGCCAATCACACTGGCAACCTGCGCAGATCGCAATAGGGTGCCGTATGAGGGAAAGTAGTTCACAACGGTAGCAAGCGTCGGCGAGTGCTTGAGTTGCGCCTGAAGTCGCTGAAATTCCTGATTGGAGGCGACAAATTCTTTCTGCGCCTCTTGCAACTTCGTGACATTCAACGCATCGCTGATGTGCGCCTGACTACCGCTAAACATCTTCTGTACATTGGTTAAATGGCTAACGGCACTATGAGCCTCGGTATTCAAGTTCTGATACGTCGCATACGCACTGAGACCAAAGTTGATCAGCAGACCCGCTGGAATCACAATCGCCGCAAGCAGCACCACAACAAGCGTCCACGTGATCAGGTGTCTACGTCGCGTCCAACGCCGATGCGGTCGCACCGGACGAGGACTCCGCTTGCGCCACACACTCTGCTTCGCCCGCTCAGTCGGTCCAGAACGCTCTACCACTTCCTTTGCCTCAAGCCCATCCGACTCCTCTAATGCGTCTCCTCCGACCACCTTCTCCGCGACTGGCTCTGCCGCCACCTCGCTTGCCTCAGCCTGTCCTTCTTCCACTCCCTTCTCCACAACTGCCTCTGCCACTATATGGCTCTCCTCAGCCGCTTTCTCTTCCGCCACCAGCTCTACCTTGTTTGTCTCAACTGACTCTGCCACTACTGTCGTCGCTGCGGTTGCTTGCTTCTGCTCGCTACTCTGACGACCCTGCGCCGCATTCGCACTCTTGCCTTTTTTCTTTTTATGCCGACGCTTCCCGCCCGCTACCTTTTGTGCCAGTTCAACGCCAACCAGTGGAGCAGCTACGATGCTCGCAGACTGGGAAGACACACCGGTCACGTCAGTAGTCTTTGGCACATCAACCGCCGCTCCCTCTATGCAAGCATCCAACCTATTATGCTCTTGCCGAAACTCCTGCATACTGGCACGTAAAGCAGCCAGCCCCCTATCGCCACCTATAAATGGATATCCTTCAGCCGAGACACCCCGCTCGGCACACGCAACCAGGAAAACAGGCCATACTTCCTCGGCCTGTAATTCATCGCTCTGCTGAAGCACCTCAGCCAACCAGACCTTTAGCTCTGGGTAGCTCTCCAAAAGCGCAGAGAAATCAGTTTTTTGCTGCTGGTCGGACTCTGACGTAATAGACATATACTCTTTTCCTCTTTGTCTATAACGCTTGCAAGATGAGCCTAAATCTCTCTACAGCGAAATAGAGAAGCAGGCATCCTGGTCCCGCTCGGCTTTCTCTGAATAGAAGATAAACACCACCAGAACTGAATGCTTTTATAGGTAGCAAATGAGAGGTCTCGACGCTGATTTTCTCATACACTCCTTGACTCGTCCAAAGTGGCGCAAAAGGATACAAACGGAGGTATGCCAGAGCATTCTGGCAATGGCACGCCCACAACGTGCCTTTCTATACTGTGCATATCGCAATTATATACTTGATTGTCACAGGAAAACAAGCTTTAGACGCGCAATCCTAGAGATTACGCGTCAGTTTGCCTCGCGGACGAAGCGGCGGGGTATAGCTGGAGGGATTTGGGCTGATAATATCGCCAACTCGCACCTGTACCTGGAGGTAGCGATTGGCCGTGCGATGATAGTGCGCAAAAAGCATTAAAAGATGATGAGCAATCACATCAGCCTCATCGGTGTGACGACCCAACACCATCTGTCCACCAATTGTCTCTTCGGACGCGGTGACCGTCCCATCTTCACCGTCTTCTGTCTGCACCAGCTTGCGCGTATCGCGCATCGGACGATTAGGCCAGAGCATCAGCGCAATCACACGCCCCTTCAAACGCTGCTCGTGCAGCCGGTCGCTCAGATAGTTAGCCAGCTTGCGCAACGCTTCACAGCTCTCGTCCGCGTCTGCGGCATATTGAAAGCGTACACGTGCATTCTGACTCAACGGCGGCGCGTCTGGCACGACCAGGCTGGTATCATCACCGCTGGCTAGCTGATAGATCCAACCTCCCAATTGACCCAGACGACGCGTCAGCCCTGCCTCGCTCAACTGCGCTACCTGCGCAAAGTTCGTAATCCCGAAATCTTTGAAATGCGCCACAGCCTCCGCGACCGCTACTGCGTCTACCTGCTCGCTCTTTCCCTCAACTTCGAACCCCCGACCCAAAGACCCGGAAGCGGAGTCGTGCTCCTCCAGGTCTGGCGGCGCAATCTGCGACCCCGCTCCCGCAGCTCGCACCTGCAAAAGCTGGGCCAGCGACAAGGTCTGCACAAACGACGCCTCACGACCCTGCGGAATATACAGCACACCCTGCCTCCCGTCCTTACGACTCATTAGAGCTGCTAACTCGGCAATAGCTTTGCCGTTGGC
Source organism: Ktedonobacteraceae bacterium (assembly GCA_034437695.1). Taxonomy (GTDB): domain Bacteria; phylum Chloroflexota; class Ktedonobacteria; order Ktedonobacterales; family Ktedonobacteraceae; genus Paraktedonobacter. The sequence continues at coordinate 2,349 of DAOTTJ010000087.1, read as the reverse complement.
AACGCCAATCAGTGGGGTCAGACCCAGGGCGCTCAGTTCCGCACACAGGCGCTCAGCTAGCGCCACTGGCGAATCAAAGGTGAGTTCACAGCCACGCAGATCAATATAGGCGTCCGCCAGCGGAATAGATTCGATGATGCGCGAGTATCCACGATAACATTCTTTTATCTGCTGCAACACAGGCTGATAGCGCTCGTGCGACGCCGGCAGAAAACGCGCTCGGGGAGCCAATCGATACGCCCTGCGCAACGGCATACCCTGACTTACCCCCAGCCGCTGAGCCGCCGGCGAGACATCGATCACGCGCCCCGGCTCGTTTGGCCTCCCCGTACCTGTCCCCACTACGAACGCCTGACCATGCAACGCCGGGTCAAAACGCTCTTCCAATGTACAATAAAAATGGCGCACCCGCACATGCATAACTCCCTGGCGCAGCTTTATTCGCTCAGCCTGGCCGCCAGACGTAACGACTTGCCCAGAAATGACCACGTCACTCGTAGAAGACCATGCCTCTCCTCTCACTACCTGCACGTTCTCGGCGGCCTCGCCCGAAAAATGCCTTTGATTCTTCTCTTGCATACTTGCCTTCTATTTTTTAAGTGTCTGACTCGACCTCTACGCTTTATTATAGCCCAAAACTCCTGACAAGATGAACTTTTTCGGCCGAACCTGCAACCAATAGAAAAGTCCTACGTAAAATTTGTATGGATACTTTATTCTCTGAATAAATGCTCTCCCACGCGAAAGGAATTCTTATGGCTGAACAGATTCTAATCAAACCTGGATCGGCTCCTACCAGAGCACAAACAGGCGATATTGCTTTACGTACTATCAATTTAACTAAACAATATGGACAACGCCTGGCAGTCAATGATCTAAGTCTCGAGGTCAAGCGCGGCGAGATTTTTGGCTTTCTGGGACCCAATGGCGCAGGTAAAACAACTACCATCCGTATGGCTCTCGGCCTCATCTCTCCTACTTCCGGCAGCGTAGAAATTCTCGGAAAAAACGTCGTTACACAACGCGCTCAGATCCTTCCACGCGTAGGCGCTCTGATCGAAACTCCTGCACTCTATCTCTACCTCTCTGGACGCAATAATCTCCGCGCGATCGGCTCAGCCCTCGGCGGCGTACCCGAACAGCGCATCGACAATGTACTCGATGTCGTCGGCCTGCGCGGTCGTCAGAAAGACAAGGTCAAAACCTATTCGCTGGGCATGAAACAACGCCTCGGGATCGCTATCGCACTCCTACAAGACCCCGATGTGCTTATCCTCGACGAACCAACCAACGGCATGGACCCCGCTGGCATCGTCGAAATGCGCGACCTGGTCCACCGCCTCTCGTCCGAGGGCAAAACGGTCTTTATCTCCAGTCACCTCCTGACTGAGGTCCAACAGATCTGTACACGCGTCGCTATTATTGCCCTCGGCAAACTCATTACGGAATCCACCATCGCTGAGTTGACTAGCGGCCAGGGCGAGTTCCGCGTCACTGTCGAACAGCCCCCACAGGTCCTGGAAATCGTCAAACAACAGTCCTGGGGCGCAAGCGCTCGCCTGGACAATCAGAACGCTCTGATTACCCGCGCACCCGAGAATAGCGGCCGAGCGCTCAATCTCTTTCTCATACAGGCTGGCTTCGTACCCGAGATGCTCGAACGCCCCACACAAGACCTGGAGCAGGTTTTCTTGAACCTGACAAATTCTGGCTCAGGAGATATTAAATGAGTATTACCACCACTCAATCCCCCATCCTGGAAACCCAGAGCACTCTACGCGTCGCCAGACCCAGCTTCTTTGGACTCGTACGCGGCGAACTCTTCAAACAATCGCGCCAGCTTACTACCTGGATCGCTCTCGCCGCCTTCGTTGTCCTGATTGCGCTGGTCTTCCTGGTCGCCCTCCTCCAGGATCGCGTTACTCTCGCTATGCAACTCGCTCCCGGTGCCTTTGTTGCCGGCTGGATCGGCGATAACCTGATGCTTGTCCGCGTCCTGAGCGGCTTTATGCTGATAGTGATTACTGCACGTACGATCGGCCAGGAATATAACCTGGGTACGATCCGCATCATCCTCGCACGTGGCGTTGGACGCGTCCAGCTCTTAGTCGCGAAATTGACTTCACTGCTGATCTGGGCTTTGATCATCCTGGTGCTCGGCCTCATACTTAACTCACTCTTTACGACTCTCCTCCTACAGATCAAAGTCGGCAGTCTCGACGCCTATAACCAGCTTGACTCCACTTTTGGTCACGATCTCTGGATCTATATCGGGGTCCTCGGCATCAGTATGGTAACCACCATCCTCCTGGCCACCGCCTTTAGCGTGATCGGACGCTCAATGGCCGC
>DAOTTJ010000086.1:0-5800 GCA_034437695.1 Ktedonobacteraceae bacterium | reverse complement strand
GAGCGTCGAGTTTCTGGAGCCACGCGATGTACTCTCCCGTCTGTAGATCAAGGCCCTGACTGATCCGCTCGATAATGGGTGGTCACAAAAAGACGTTGCTGATTTTATTCAACTTCCCGATACGCGCACTGTTGGACGCTGGGAAAGGGGAATCTCTTTTCCACAACCATACTACCGCCAGGCCCTTTGCCACCTGTTTGGAAAAAGTGCAAGGGACCTCGGTAACTGGTCGCTCGCTCATACGCTCGAAAGCCTGGGCAGGTTCTCTTATCAACAGGGCTTCATCAACCAGGCCTGCAAGCTTCTCTCGGAAAGCGTTGTCCTCTCGCGCACGACCGGCGACGATGAGTGCCTGGCCCGCATCCTATCCAACCTCGCGGCAGTGGAGATCGACCAGGGTCATATAGAGCAGGCCTTAACGTCTGCACAAGAGAGCCTCTCCCTCGCCTCAGGCCTCGCGATCAAGCCTTTGACAGCGCTGGTCCTGGGCAATTTTGCGAATATCGCTCTGGCCCAGCAAGACTACGTACGTGCAACCACTCTATGCGAGCAACGCCTTCAGATCGCCTACGAGTTAGACGATAGGTCAGCCGTCGCTCTGCTCAAGTTAAAGCTCAGCAATATAGCTCTTAAACAGAGAAGCTTTTCTTCCAGCACCCTCCTGGCCCAGGCAAGCCTGAGCTTCTTTGAAGATCAACAGGATCACCCCACTATTGCCCTGGCTCTCTGTATCCTGGGCGATATCCAACGCGAGCAGGAAAACTTTTCTCAGGCTCTGCATTTTTATAAGGCTGCTCTGCTCATAGAAAGAGAGATAGGTGGCAAACGCGATATCAGCCAGTGCTTGATTAGCATCGCTCACCTCCTGCTACGTCGCGCACAGCCCGCACAGGCCACATGGCTCCTGGCCTTCACGCAGCTTGAACGCGATCCAGCTAAGGAATATGCCTACGCCAATCGCCTGGACTATCAGGCTGTGCTGGAGAAAACCAGTTCCCTGCTGGGCGACGCTGCATTTAACGCGGCCTGGACCAGGGGCTACGCTCTGTCTTTTGACGAATTAATAACCCTCTGCGATGCCTGAGATAGGAGCGCTATTCCAATAAACTGCTTTCACACGCTATTTCCTCTACCTGTCGCTCATTCCCTTTTCACCGTTTATTCGTCCTGGCGAGCATACTGGTTGTACTCGCGTGCGGCTGCTTCTCCGCCCGCAGTCAGCCATGCACCGCTCGCGGATCGACTCTGCAACCCGGTCTTACCCTGCATATTCTGCGTCCCAGCACGCGGCAAGACCCGCGTGACCAGGGTCAAAATATCAGTGGTAAGGCCCGGAAGCAACCCATGAAAACGCCCGAGGATCTGGGCCTGTGGTGTGAGCACCAGTTCGGTATCACCGCGACATGCCGACTGAACAATCTGCCGCGCTGCGTTCGCCGCGCTGGTTGAGGTAAAGGGTAAGGTGGCCGCCAACCCGAACATCGTATACTCGATCTGGCGTTGACCCTTCACAAAGGCGTTAATGTGTGACCCCGTGCGCATCAAACCTGGCACCACACTGGTCACGTAAATCTCCTCTTTCACCAGTTCCTGGTGCAATCCCTCTGAAAACCCCAGCGTGGCAAATTTAGCACTGCTATAGGGCAACAGGTGGGGAACGCTCACCCGACCTCCGATCGAGGTAATATTGACGATTCGCCCACCGCGCTGCTCACGCATGAAGGGCAAAACCGCCAGCGTGGGATAGACGGTTCCCCAGAAGATGGTATTCATTGAATCGTCGTAGTCTTCGATAGTCATCGTTTCTTGAGGACCAACCGTGATAATACCCGCGTTGTTGACCAGGATATCGATGCGACCAAATTGCGAAATAACTTGCTCTACGAGTACATCAGTCTGCTCCTGGTCGCGTACATCACATGATAGCGCCACAACCTCGGCCCCCAGCGCGGTCAACTTCTGCTTGGCGCTCTCCAATGGTCCGATCTGCCGCGCACATATGGCCAGCCGCGCACCTTGCCGGGCAAACTCTTCAGCGATGGCCAACCCCAGCCCCCGTGAGCCACCCGTAATCAGCACTACTTTGCCTTCCGGCTGTATGGTACGTCGTTGTCTCGCGTTGGCCCGCAATGCTAGCCCTGTTCCTACCCCTGCTCCCAGGAGCAGGAAGCGTAAAAACCATTTTAGATGCATATCCGCTCCCGCATAGAACTATTTTTTACGACTCAGCTTTATAATAGTAACGTCATTAGAGACACGCGAACTATCAGCGAAAGGTTGCATTGCCAAATTGTCTTTCCAGAAAATTTGCCCTCGAATAGAACCAAAACGTAGAATAGGAAGGAAACGCCAGCCAATGTTGTTCAAAATGGTAAGAGGAAATTGACAGAACCAGTTCTTTTAAAAAGCTATTCCTCTTAAAATCGCGTCTGTCCAAACAGTAAGCTTCATCGAGGCTCCCTGGAGGCCGGTTCAGCAGGCTGTTCCACCTATCACACAAACCCTCCATTCTATTGACTGGGGCCTATCGTCTCAACTACGCACAAGGAGTATTTCCATGACCTATCGCGAGGATCAAATGCTACTATCAGTTCCAGCTCTGCTCGAACCTCTGGCCAGACACAACATAATTGTACTGGATGGAAGTGAGGCATTGCTCGATCAAGCACAAGCAGAGGCACTCGCTACGTTTGTTGAACACGGTGGCGGCCTGGTCTGCATCGGGACCGCTGTTCAACGGCACAAGGCAAATTCGGTGATGCAGGCATTATTGGGTCACATCTCTGGCTTTGCTACCCCTCAGACTGAGATCATCGTTCGGCGTACTAGCTCGGACCACTATCTCACCCGTCGGGCCGATCCTACCTTTGCAACAACTGAAAGCATCTATCTCATGGACACGCTTCCGCCCGACGCTACTATTCTCTGGCAGACAACCTGGCAGTACTCATCCTATACCATAGCATATACCAGAAACTATGGTCGGGGCCGCGTCTTGTGCGCAGTCGTAGGCACCACACCCGCCACACGCGCACACCCGGCCATCAAACAGATACTCGAACGTGCGCTACGCTACGTCAGGTACGAAGATACGCCCGAGCAGCCGATACACGTAGCTATGCTCGGCTATGGGGCAATCGGCTTTGAACACGGCACTGCCGTTAGCGCGGTCGATGGATTAGCGTATGCGCTCGTCTGTGATCGCAATGAAGAACGGCTTGAACTGGCTCGCCAAGCCTTTCCGGGCGTCCAGACCTGTCAGGATGCCTCACAAATCGTCGACGATCCGAATATCGACCTGGTCATCATTTCAACGCCTCCCAATACCCACGCCGCGCTGGCCAAACAGATGCTGCAAGCCGGCAAACACGTGGTGGTGGAGAAACCCTTCTGCCTGACTACCGCCGAAGCCAACGATTTGATAGAACTGGCTCAGAACCAGCAACTCTTGCTGACCGTCTACCAGTGCCGACGCTGGGACCCCGACTTTCTGGCTATCCAGCGTCTGATCAAGCAGGACACGATCGGTAGCATCTTCCATCTGGAAACCTTTATTGGTGGCTATGGTCACCCCTGCGATTACTGGCACTCACATGAGGAGGTCTCCGGCGGCGTCTTCTACGATTGGGGTTCGCACTACCTTGACTGGATTCTCCAACTCGTCCCCGATCGCGTGGTCAATGTGCGCGGTAGCGAACACAAACGCGTCTGGCACGATGTAACAAACGCCGACCAATCCAGCATCCACTTGCGTTTCGCTCACAACCAGGAGGCGGAGTTTATCCACTCGGATATCGCTGCTGCTCTCAAGCCGAAATGGTATATCCTGGGAGAACGCGGCGCAATCGTTGGGAACTGGCGTCAGGAGACGATCAAGACGCGCCGCTGGTCGGGCGATCTCATCGAAGACCACCTGGCTGCCTCTGAGGTCCTCCCAGATCTGCATGTCTTTACACGCAGCGAGGATGGAGCAATCCATGAACAGCATATCACCCTCCCATCTGCGCCTGCCTATCCATTCCATACCAACCTGGCCAACCACCTGCATCATGGCGAGGCACTGGCTGTCACGCCCGAAGAAGCACGCCGCAACATCGCAGTCATGGAGGCTGCCAAATATTCGGCACACCACAATAGCGAGATTGTCGAGCTTGATTGTTAACACATACAAACGTTCAGTCCGTCACCAGGACATCAACCTCGCTGGCAGGCCCTTCCCTGCCAGCGTTTGAGATATCCCAAAGTATTTCACTCACCGTGAAGTTGCTAGAGGAACCATTCTGGTGGGTCACTCAGCATATTACAAGGAGAAGTTTCAATGGTCTATAACTGGGGCATACTCGGACCTGGCTCTATCGCCACCCACGCCTTACTACCTGCATTCCAGCACTCACACAATAGCCACGTCATAGCCCTGGCCAGCCGCGACCTGGCACGAGCGCAATCAGTGGCCGCGCAATGGGACATTGAGCATGCCTACGGCGACTACCAGGCCTTACTCGACGATCCCACGATCGACGCGGTCTATATCGCTCTCCCCAACAACCTGCACGCCCACTGGACCATCCAGGCGGCGCAGGCGGGCAAACATGTTCTCTGCGAAAAACCGCTGGCCTGTTCAACGCAGGAGGTAGAGGCCATGCTTACAGCCTGCCAACAGGCCGGTGTCCAGTTGATGGAAGCCTCAATGTATCGTTTCCACCCACGTATCCAGCATCTAAAATATATGCTCGACCAGGGCGAAATAGGCCAGATCCGCTTCCTTCATAGCGCGTTCTCCTTCACCCTCAAAGATACGCAGAACTACCGCTACTCACCCGCCTTCGGGGGCGGGGCGCTGCTCGATGTAGGCTACTATTGCATCAACTCAATCTGCTGGCTGAGCGACGCACTCCCCGTAGACATCTACGCCTTCGCGACCTACCAGCAACCAGGCGGCATCGACCTTGATACCAGCGCCTTCCTCCGCTTCCCTGGAGACATAACCGGCCATATCCAGTGCAGCTTCGCCACCGCCGAATACCAAACCATCGAGATCGTCGGCACAGAAGGCGCAATCATCGTCCCTCTGGCCTTCACTGCCTGGCAAAATGACACCACAAGCTTACGCATCCAGCGCGGCACATCCATCACCGAACAAACATTTGCCCCCTCCGACCCCTATAAACTCATGGTCGAACACTTCGTGGAAGCCACACAAAGCCAGACCCCCTTGCTCTACCCACCCCAGACAGCCCTACAAACCTCACAGGTCATCGACGCCATTCGCACGCAAGCACAGAAAACTAGCACTTACTGATCTTTCTGAAAAAACGCACAAGGCAGGGAGTATAGTATCCCTGCCTCAACTTCAAGAGAACATCTCTAATAGAAACTCTAGCTAGTCAGTAGGATAGCGTTTGGCGCTAATCTCTACAATAAATACATTGAGCAAGTGGATAGAAGCTGGAAGCACATATTGAGCAAGCGATTGCTCTTCAATGGAAGAGGCCCCTTCAGATTCGTTGGCTGACATAAAACTCCTGGGAATAGATTTTAAATAATAGTTGACATAGGGCATGTTTGAATTTAGTTAAGCAATATAAGAGCGATTCCTCGGGTATGATTTTAACTTAAAAGAATGAATGCTTTTTCCTTGTGAGTCTGCTGGTATATTCACAAATGTGAGATCTGTTGCTATATCAGAATAAGGGATACGGTCTGCCAACTCTGTAAATGAGGCAGTATGAGTGAAGACAACTTTCGGTGGTTCAGTCAATACGTGTTCCTGTTTCAATTGCTGCTGATAGGTTTCTCTCAT
>DAOTTJ010000085.1:0-3423 GCA_034437695.1 Ktedonobacteraceae bacterium | reverse complement strand
GTGACCATAGGAACTACGCAAGACGTGGAAGCAAGAAAGCAGATAGACACCTTTCTCGATCCTGAACGAAGACGAGATCTTCTGGGTAGAAGTCACGCTGATAAAGCAGCCCAACGTCCCATAATCGCTCTGCTCTGCCTCGACACCCCAATCAGGATTGGCTCCCCTGTGGATAATGGCTGCGCCACTGACCAGCGGATCGCGCCACATAAAGGGATTAAAGCGCACGCTATAGGTGGTTAAAGGCTGGTTGCCCGTCGCGGGCGAGGGGGCATATGCTGGAAATGTGCGGGCCAGTGCAACCTGGCAATGGATCGCGAAAGGACCTTCTTCGTAGACTGCATCGATCAAAAAGAAGCCCGAACCGCTCTCTAGAGAGTGTTTGAAGGTCGCATCCAGGGTCAACAAAACAATCGCCAACTCGTTGGTCGGGTCCCCATCTCCTTCGTATCTACCCAGGCCAACACTAAGCACAGGGTAGGTAAACCACTGGCTTTTGTGAGCCTCGATTATTTTTAACGCAGCGGCAATCCCTTGTGCGTCACGATAGTCTACGATTGGCTTCATCATAGCAGGCAATGCCTCGCTTTCCTGTACATGCATTTATTCATTTAATTTCATCAACTTTGTGGAGATCGGCTGCTGGCGACTGCATCCCTTTGTGCATCTGGGTCAGGAAAACTACATCTTCCACGGAGAGGATAATCACTTTATGCGAGTGCGGCTGATAGATAATATTGCCGGGATCAAAGGCCGAGGCTTTTGCTAGCACCTCGCTTACCTTGATAAGGTAATCAGCTATCAGTGCTATTTTCTGCATGTCAATCCCGTGTCCATGCAAAAATTCACTTAGATAACTCAGGAAATCTTGCGCCACCGGATTTTGGCTGGCAAATATTGAGCCTGGGTGAAAAGCATAGCCTGAACCAAAAAAAATGGTCAGCGGGTCATTGGGTGTCGTACGACATTTCTGAATCAGGATGAGAATTGTCGTGCAGGCTGTATCGTATAAATTCCGCTGGTTCAGCGTATAGTGGCTGATGTGGGTAACGCAACCTCGCTCTTTACCCGGCAGTCCATTATGCACAACTACATTGAGACAGGGTGCTGCGCCCATTGTGGAGAGGATGGTTTGTCCTTCGGCATAAGCCCATTCGCCCATATCGACCATGCCAACGTTGGGCAACCAATCGAGCGTCTGCTTCCAATCGGTTGGTAGGCCGAACGCAGGTACCAGTGATGTCTGCTGTTGCATTGCGTAATCTCCTCTTACTTCTTGCATAGTCTGTCTAAAGGTTATGTATCATCAGCATTTCCTGAAGCAGAAACGCCCGTCGAACTGCTCGGGACTAGGGATGAAAAGACCATTGAACTCTGTTTTGCGCTACGAAAAAGGGAATAAGTGATCAGATGCTTGTAACAGGTTTGTTCGGTACTCTTTCTGCTATTATACACACTTAAAGAGGTAGTCGTCTCAATCAGTTGAAGGGAGATGCTCTTGTATGGAAGAGAGCGCAAAAGACGCTGACAAGGTTCTGCTGAAACCTGCACAACACTCTTGACAGGTTTACGCCAAGCACGTATATTTGGGTCTGAAAAGCCGACACACCGCAGAAAGGCAATGACGCATGAGTTCGCATAATCCTCCTTCGCTCTCCTATGGCATGCAGCGGCAATTTCAGGTCTATCTGGCGGGCCTCCAGGGCGCACGTCCCCAGCTACCGGTCAGTCCCGAGGCCCTGGAAGAGGCGGCAAACGCGACCATGACCCCGGAGGCCTCTGGCTATCTCAGTGGGATGAGTGAGACGATGCAGGCCAACCGCGCAGCCTTTCAGCGCTGGCGGATCGTTCCACGAATGCTGCGCGATGTCTCGCAGCGCGATCTAAGCGTGCAACTCTTTGGGCAGCGCTACGCAACGCCTGTTTTTCTCGCCCCGGTAGGGGTGCAATCGATTGTCCACGCCGATGGCGAGCCAGGAGTCGCACGGGCTGCGGCCTCGTTCGATCTCCCGCTGATTATCAGTACTGCCTCACATGCCCCCATCGAACAGATTACTCAGGCAATGGACCAGGCTCCGCGCTGGTTCCAACTCTATTGGAGTAAGGACCCGGCCTTCAATCTCAGTATGATTCAGCGAGCCGAACGGGCCGGCTGCACGGCGCTGGTGGTCACGCTCGATACTTTCTTGCTGGCCTGGCGACCCCTGGATATCCAGAACGCGTATCTGCCGTTTTTGCTGGGGCAGGGACTTGGCAACTATCTGAGTGATCCGGCCTTTCGCGCCAGTCTGGAGCGCCCACCCGAGGAAGATATGCAGGCTGCTGTCCAACAGTTCTTACAGATCTTTACTAATCCTTCGCTGACATGGCAGGATCTGGCTCTTTTGCGTAAACAGACAACGCTGCCGATCCTGCTCAAAGGCATCCTCCACCCCGATGATGCCCGCCAGGCTCTTGACGCAGGGATGGATGGGATCATCGTCTCTAATCATGGCGGCAGACAGGTCGCGGGCGCGATTGCCTCGCTCGATGCACTTCCGACGATCGTCAACGCCGTCCAGGGAGCCGTGCCAGTCCTGCTGGACAGCGGCGTGCGCCGGGCAACTGATGTCATCAAAGCCCGTGCTCTGGGTGCGCAGGCGGTCTTGCTCGGTCGACCCTATATGTGGGCGTTGGCTCTCGGTGGCGAGCAGGGCGTGCGCGAGTTTCTCGCGAATTTCCTGGCCGACCTCGATCTCACCCTCGCGCTAAGCGGCCATAGCTCCTGGTCCAACGTGGATGCCTCAACGCTGGTCCCCGGCGTTCCTTTCTAGATACAGTACACTAACCGGCTGTCCTGAGCAAGGAACACGCTGGTATCTTTAGTGCAAAACCTTGAAGGAAGAGAGCAGTTTTGGTATAGTGGCGCAGAGCAAACGTTCATTTATGCAAATGCACAAACAGAGAAATAGCACTGAGCGACTCCACGCGTGCAGTATTTTCACATATCTGAGATGAGAGGAAAGAGCCAGATGTCCCAGTGTACTCGTTGTCAGGCTGATCTCCCCGCCCAGGCGCAGTTTTGTCGGCGCTGCGGAGCCTATGTGGAAGAGGAAGATCAGGCTAGCTCCACAGATGATGCCACGACGGTTATGCGCCGCAAGAGCGCAGACCTCGCCGAACCTCAACTCACAATCACCTCACCAGCTCTTCCATCGGTCAATATCCGCCGTCCCACCGCCACTTCAAGCGTGTCTCTGGCCGACTTACGACCGCTAGAAGTCGCTGATGCCCCTGCTGAGACGGCATCGGAGCTGCTGCCAGTCATTCCCGAGACCCCCACTCCCGAGCCGGCCATACCCGATATCGAGACGCTCGCCGAGACTCCGACTATGCTTATTACTAACAAGACCGTTGAGCCAGCTCCCGTGTCCGATGGCGAGG
>DAOTTJ010000084.1:0-1509 GCA_034437695.1 Ktedonobacteraceae bacterium | reverse complement strand
AGATCTCCAGCAGCGGACTGTCTTTGGCGGCGGCATAGTTTTCGGCGGTCACAAAGTAGATCTTGTCCTGGCCTTCTTTCATGCGTGCCGTGTAGACCTCCAGCGAGACATCCTGCGTTTCGCTGTTGCTGAGCGTGGTGGTGAAGCGGAAAAGTTTGGCCAGCGCTTCCTGGTTGGCGTAGTCCTCGGCGATCCCCTCTTTGAGTACGCGGCCAAAGGTTTTCCAGAAGGTCGCGTATTTCTCTGGTTCGTTCCTTGCTACGTCGGCGAGCTGACCCAGCACCTTCTTGACTGCATTTGTACGGATGGCTTCGATCAGGCGGTTCTGCTGCAAAATCTCGCGTGAGACGTTGAGCGGCAGATCACTGGAGTCGATCACGCCGCGCAGGAAGCGCAGATAGCCGGGGATTAGCTCTTCTGCGCCGTCCATGATAAAGACGCGGCGTATATAGAGCTTGACGCCGTGACGACGGTCGCGGTTCCACAGATCGTAGGGCGCAGTGGCCGGAATATAGAGCAGCAGGACGTATTCCTGGGTGCCTTCCATGCGACTATGGACGTAGGTCAGTGGCTCCTCGTTGTCGTAGGCCAGATGCTTGTAAAACTCAGTATACTCTTCGGGAGTAATCTCGCTGCGCGAACGCACCCAGAGCGCCGACGCCTGGTTGACGCGTTCCTCTTCGCCTGCTTTCTCCTCGTCCTCAAAGGGCATCATAATCGGCACTGTGATATGGTCCGAGTACTTGCGGATGATCGAGCGCAGCCGATAGCCGCTCAGTAGTTCATCCTCGCCCTCGCGCAGATGGAGGATAACTTCGGTGCCACGCCCGGTCTTCTCGACTGGTTCGAGGGTGTATTCGCCCTCACCGTTGGATTCCCAACGCACGCTCTCACTGAGAGGCTGACCTGCTCGCCGCGTGGTCAGGGTGACGTAGTCGGCTACGACAAAAGCCGAGTAGAAGCCGACGCCAAACTGGCCGATCAGATGCGCATCTTTCTGTTGATCGCCAGTCAACGACTGGAAAAATTCGCGCGTGCCAGATTTAGCAATCGTGCCAATCTGTTGAATGACCTCATCGCGGTTCATGCCGATGCCGTTGTCGGATACCGTAATGGTACGCGCCTCCTTATCAAAGGAGACATGGATAGTCATTTCGGCGTCGTCCTCGTGCAGGCTGCTATCGGAGAGCATCGCAAAGCGCAGACGATCGATTGCATCAGAGGCGTTAGAAACAAGTTCGCGTAGAAAGATCTCTTTGTTGCTATACAAAGAGTGGATCATCAGGTTGAGTAGCTGGGTTACTTCTGCCTGGAAGCCCAGCGTCTCTTTAGGTGTCTCAACAGACATGCACAATCTCCACCTTCTGTAGATGATTAACGTTTCAAATTGTATGGGGTGAGCATAGTGACTACACTTATTTGCCTATATATGATACAACGCCACGCGCCGCTCTTCAACTAGTTTCTCAAAAGTCATTTGTTCTCCACCCACCCGCCCTTTTTATCAAT
>DAOTTJ010000083.1:0-4190 GCA_034437695.1 Ktedonobacteraceae bacterium | reverse complement strand
AACGCCACAGCATAGGTATGAAGTTAAGCGGGAGTGCAGAGGGCAGCCCTTTGCCAGGGCTTGAGGTGTCCCCAACAAACTTTTTATTGTGTTTTGCATGTTTTGCCTCCGGCAAAACATGCAAAACAAGAGTGCAGAGAGCACCTCTCTGCTAACTTCGGGGACGAACGCCACAGGCTTTCGTAGCATAGAGAAGCCCTGCCTTGCAGCACTTCTTTCACGGTCTATTGAGCGTTTCATATAAAGGAGCAAAGGCTTATGACTCTAAAATATACTATTGAGGACCCATATATCAACAAGCAATCAATGACAATAATTCACCTAGAGTATCCATGTATACAGATGTTGTCTGTTTTTGTATCAATTTATGCCACCAAATCTCTTTATTGTTCGTTCCATAAGTTGAGAGGAAGCACTAAAATGTTGGGATTCCCCATACCTGGCATTTCCCCCTGGTGGTTCCTCTTTCCTTTATTCGGAGCGCCAAAGTCCTTTGAGGGGAAGGTAGAGCATATGGACACATTAGAGACTGGTTTAGCGCCAGAGCAGAAGATCCTCATTGCCGGGGAGCAGCGGATTAGGATCAGTGGGAGCGCGTTTGCGCCATTCGCAGCGCACCTCATTGCGTTGCAGGAGGGTAGTGATGACCTGATCGTATTCTTCCTGGGTGAACTGTCCAAAGTGGGCGAGCAGGAGTTGGAGGCGCAGATCGGGCCAGCGACGAACGCGTTGTGTGCGTCCCAGCGTAAGGATCTCCTGCACGAGTGCTGCCTGCCTACTGGTGCTCTGTTCCAGACGTTGAGTCGCAAACCAATCCTCATTAAGCACACCCTGTTGACTTTTGACCACCAGCATCTGAGTACGTCGGCAGACGGCGTTGTTGAGACTGTAGAGACTATCTTGCCGGCGCGTGGCGAAGAGCAGCGAGCCAGGAGCTTCTTCGAGCAGGGCTGGTCGGGTGTGAATAGGGAAGTTCAGGCGTTGGACGCTAAGGAAATGAGGTTGCATGCTTTCCGCGAACAGCTCCAGCAGACCATTGACAACAGGCGCGAGATTATGGTCATCGCCCTGCGCAAGCAGCGTTTTCCAGCGATCGCTGCGCAGCAGATTAGTCAGAGCAGCAGCGCCCTCTGGCGAACGCAGAGCCGGGAGCAGTTGCTCGATCTGTTTATGCGAGAGCCAGAGGAAAAGCTCAGTAGGTGCAGTGCGTTGGTAGAGCGGCAGGAGGTCGGCATAGCGCAGGAGTTTATCTTTCAGCGGGTCCAACAGAAAAATGGCCGCGCTCTGTTCGAGGGCCGAGAGCAGAGGAGAAGCCAGTTCCGGCCAATTGAAAGGCAGGAGTCCACCATCTTCAGGCAGAGCAATCGCATCTGGTGGCTTGACAGAAACGTCCACTGGCTTGCGTCTGTTCTGTTTGTTGTCAAAGACAAGCCCGTGGAGAGTGATCGGACGGACCAGACCGGCGAGTTCTTGCGCCGCCAACGTCACTGGTTGGAGCGCAGGCAAGATCGACGTGGTCGGCGCATGCGCCTGACGACGCGGGCGCTTGCCATCGGTTGCTGTGTCGATCCGCGTCGATCTATCGCTGGCAGTTGGCTGGACAGAGGCACGTAAATAGCCGAGGCCATCGATCCAGTAGCAGTGCTGAAAGATGCGAGCAGCGCCCAGCGAAGTGCCATAGGGAACCATATACTCCTGAAGGAGCCAGGCACGCAAACTGGCCAGCACTGCCTGTTCGGTGAGGCGGCGCTGGCGTACTCCTCCGGCTCTGCCATTTCCCTCGGTTGGTGATGCCCCGTCGGCAAAATCAGCCCATAGATCTTGCATAATGTGACTATTGTACCATACATACAGCCGTTCCATCCTATCGGGGATATTCCCAGCGATATGATATACTGAACTTTTCCAGAGGGACCTGCACACAAAGGGAGAAAAATGATGGTTGAGCATTTGCAATATATTCATAAATACGAGGCTGCTAAAGATACGCGGCAAGAGATCACGCTGCTCCTGCTCCACGGCACAGGTGGAGACGAAGATGCACTGAGCGAGCTGGGCAGGATGCTCTTACCAGGCGCGGCGCAACTGAGGCCGCGTGGCAACGTCTCAGAATTCGGCATGCCGCGTTTCTTCCGACGTTTTGCCGAGGGTGTTCTGGACGTAGAAGACCTGAAGCAGCGCGGCGGCGAACTGGCGACGTTTGTCGAACAGGCCAGTGTAATGTATGGATTTGACGCCCGGCAGGTAGTTGTGGCTGGTTTCTCGAACGGCGCAAATATCGCAGCCGGCATGCTTTTCTTATATCCAAAGACATTTCGAGCTGCGGTGCTTTTGCATCCAATGGTGCCATTTGAACCCGAGACACTGCCCAACCTGAACGGCAAGCCGATCTTCATCGGCGCAGGGCGTTCCGACCCGCTGGTTCCGACAGTACAGACCGAACACTTGCAGAAACTACTAGAAGAAGCCAGAGCTAACGTGAGCGTTTTTCTCCACAACGGCGGTCATAGTGTCAGCCTGGAAGAAGTGAAGGCAGTAAAGAACTGGTTAGCAGAGAACAAGCTGAGCCAGTAGATCCATGAATTGCTGACGACTTTGCGCTTTACGTCAAAACTGGCAGCTCTCTGGGCGACATTTCCGCGATCTGCACCTGCTTTTCGACGAGCACACAGACGCTATTCGCGCCTCAATCGACGTAATAGCTGAGCGAGTCTGCCGCATTAGTAGGACGACAGTGCGCAGCATCGGGCATATTGGACAACTGCAAACCATCGAGGACGATCAGGATCAGTTTATCCCTGCCTAAGCGATGGTCTACCGTCTGCTAAACGATAATGCCCAGATGGCGAAAAATATTCGCGCCGTCACTGAAGTATGTGAAGAGAACAACGTTGCCTGGTCGATCCTTGCTTACCGTCACGCTTAAATAATAGGGCTGAATTCACTCTATTCATGCGTCCGTTGAAGTCAGATAAGCTTTCAGCTTCTCCCTTGCATCGGGTCCTTCCCACAAGCCAGGATAGACCTCTCCAATCACATCAAAGGCAGCCGAGGAAAGATGATCGTGTACAGTATCGTCCCAGGCAAGTTGATCCAGGATGAGCAGTGTCTTTTTATCGCGTGTGCCGCGCATCAGCAGGCCCAGTATGAGCACCGCCTCTACGCGATAGTTCGTATCAGAAGCGTGTTGGATTCTATCGACGACCATCTGCCAATTGCCAGGTACCTGGAGGTAGAGAACCAGCACACGCAGGGCAGTCAGACGCAAGAGCGCCACAGGACTGTGCAGAAATCCTTCGACCTCCACACGTGCCTCTTGCACATTCGAACGAGCAAAGCTGCGCAACATTGCATAATAATCCTGCTCGATCACGTTTCCAGTGCGATATGCTTCTAACAATTGCAGAGCTTCTCTCCGGTCGTGAGCCTCTTGTACAGGATCGATACAGGCGTGGACGAAATTCCAATCGGTATCCCTTTGCAGATCAAAGCTCTTTCCAGGTGGAGTATCGAGTATCTCCCAACCTCTCTCCTGTCCATTTTCTACAACAATCATTGCTTGATATGCATCATCTCTAACCAGAGTATATTCATAAGGATCGCGTACTACACTGGCGAGTATATGAAGCGTCGCACGATCTCTTGATCCCTCTTTGAGCCATGCCAGAGCCGTTGCACCCTGGGTGCGAGGACCATATTCAGAATCGTAGAGCAAGAACTGGACAGCTATTGGCCAATAATCGTTCAGGTGAAAGGAGCACGCGAGCGTGTGGAGGGCGCTGGAGCGTACAGACGCATCAGGGCTGTATAAAAACGGTTCGATCTCTGACTGTGCATCGAGCAGAAGTGTTTTGCCCCATTGCAGGATCATAGTCGAGTATCCTGATTGGGGAACGTTGCCTGCTCGGTAATCGTCTAGCTTTTTTCTGGCAGCTTCCCACTGGATATCTCCCCGATTCGTCATGATTAGATGCTCCTTCTCATCGTATTCGCACGTGACAGGATACAAACTATTAAAAGTACTGAGCGCCAGGGACCTTGCATGTAGATACTTGGAGCAGGTCTTCGACAATAGGTAATTGTCCCTGATCCGGCCATGTATCTGGTGAAGATGATCCAGGTGCTATCTTGGATCGTATGAAATCGCGTAGCTTATTATAAGCATCCATAATATTTTGTAAACGATCTCT
>DAOTTJ010000082.1:0-3007 GCA_034437695.1 Ktedonobacteraceae bacterium | reverse complement strand
TACGCCACGAACACTTGCCGCGCATCTACGATCACTTTAGCGAGCACAGCCGCTGGTATCTGGTGATGGACTATATCGAAGGGGAGACCCTGGACGCCCACCTGGATAAATCACGCGACGGCACGCTACCTCTGGTTATGGCCCTCAAGATCGCTGGACAGCTCTGCACGGTTCTCGACTACCTGCATACGCGTCAACCGCCAATTATTTTTCGCGACCTCAAACCGTCCAACGTGATCCTCACTCCTGAGGGCAATCTCTATCTGATCGACTTTGGCATCGCACGTCATTTTAAGCCTGGACAGACCAGAGATACTATCGCGTTCGGCTCCCCTGGCTACGCTGCGCCTGAACAGTATGGCAAGGCTCAGACCACACCACGCGCCGACATCTATAGTCTGGGGACGATTCTGCACCAGATGCTCAGCGGCACCGATCCTTCGCTCGCGCCCTTTCGCTTTGCTCCACTGACCAGCCAGCAGCCCGATCTGCAACAACTGGTCGTCTCGATGGTGGCAATGGACGAGGAAAAACGGCCAGCCAGTATCGTCGCAGTCAGACAGATTCTTCAGCAGGTCAAAGACCAGCCAGGCACGGCAGCTCTTGTGCCGCAACAGGCAGTGTCGGCTGGCGCTGGGCTACCCGCCATTATACGCCAATCTCCAAAGACTATGGCCACCATGTCCCCAATCGCGCCAGCCGTGATACACGAACACCACTACGGACTGGTCCGCGCCCTCGCCTGGTCGCCCGATGGCACCTACGTAGCGTCGGCAACCGATGCGATTATCCGCGTCTGGGAGGCGCAGAATAGCAAGAACGTCGCCTCGTACCGCGAGCACACCGGCCCAATCAGACACATGGCATGGTCGCCCTCGACCATGCAGATTGCCTCGATCAGCGACGAGCCACGCATCCATATCTGGGATGGCCGCCACGGCAAGACACTCAGCGTTCACGCTAATGAAGCTGGCTCCAGTTTAAGTTTCAGACCAAAGGCCGCCAATGTACTGGCGTGGTCACACGATGGACATTATCTGGCCGTGGCGGGCGATGGCTATATCCAGGTCTGGAATATCAGACACAACAAAATCGAGGCCCGCTTAACACGCAAGATCAAGGCATGCAAATCGATCTCCTGGTCGCCCGACGGCACGAAGATAGCAGCCTCCTATGACAACCGGATTCTCATCTGGCAGCCCGACACAAACAAAAATGCAATCATCAAAACATATTACTACCCGGCCCAGGTCAACGTCGTCGCCTGGTCGCCCGACGGCACTTACCTGGCGTCAGGCGACCAGAACAAGCTGGTATGCATCTGGAATGTACACAGCGAACAGACAGTAGGGGTCTATCGCAACCACCTGAAACCGATAAGCGCCCTCGCCTGGTCGCCGAACAGCAGATACATCGTCTCGGGCAGCCTCGATCCTCACGTTCACATCTGGGATGCCATGACCGGGTGGAAGATGAACAGCTACAGCGTCAGCGCAGGAGTCATCCTCGCCGTCGCCTGCTCGCCAGACGGCCATTCAATCCTCGCTGGCGGCTCCGATCGACGCGTCTATGCCTGGCCAGTTCTCTAAACCCCCCTTGCCGACAACGCTCGTACGCTTATAGCTATACATCGAGCAACATGAATTTGCCCCACAAACTCATTTTCTGCTATTCTCTAAATAGAGCCTTGAAAGAAAGGCTATCAGAAGAGCAGATAAGAAAAAAGGCAAAGGATGGGAATAGCGCGTGAAATTTGATCTCGACGAAGAGCAGACAGAGATTCGCGACACAGCCCGCCGTTTTGCGCAGGAACAGCTCGTGCCATACGCGGCTCAATGGGATGAAGACAGTTATTTTCCGCGCGAAGCATACACAAAGATGGCCAGTCTGGGCCTGATGGGTCTAACCACACCAGCCGAGTACGGCGGCAGCCCGTTAACCCGCCTGATGAGCGCCCTGGTCTACGAAGAGCTGGCTGGCGGCGACATGGCGACTGCGGTAGGGCTTTCAGTACATAATATGGTGACCGGCTCGCTGGCACGGTTTGGTACACCCGAGCAGAAACAGCGCTGGGTACCCGACATGGCGGCTGGCAAG
The DNA here is from genome assembly GCA_034437695.1 of Ktedonobacteraceae bacterium. GTDB lineage: Bacteria > Chloroflexota > Ktedonobacteria > Ktedonobacterales > Ktedonobacteraceae > Paraktedonobacter. Next base: position 910 of record DAOTTJ010000082.1, on the reverse strand, counting down.
ACGCTGGGTGCGTTTGCGCTGAGCGAAGCCGGAGCAGGCTCTGACGCGGCAAGCCTGCAATGCCAGGCCGAGCGCAAGGGCGAGAGCTATATATTGAACGGGACAAAGATGTGGGTGACCAACGCAGGCGAGGCCGACCTCTATCTTCTGCTGGCCCGCACCAAGCCTGGACGAGGCGCAGGAGGCATCAGTTGCTTTGTGATCGAACTCGACACACCGGGTCTCACCTTTGGCAAGACCGAACGGAAGATGGGCCTGCACTCCTCGCCCACACGCGAGCTATTATTAGAAAACTGCACACTAACGCTCGCGCAACGTCTGGGTGAAGAGGGTCATGGATTTAAAATCGCACTCTCCTCGCTCGATGGCGGCCGAATCAACATCGGAGCAATCGCCGTCGGCGTAGCACAGGCTGCCTTTCAGACCGCCACGACATACGCACTCACACGCAAACAATTTGGCGAAACTATCAGTTCGTTCCAGGCCATTCAGTTTATGCTCGCCGACATGGCAATGAAGATCGAGGCAGGTCGTCTGCTGGTCTACGAAGCAGCCTACAAACTCGACACAGAACAGAGCGCAGGCATGTACGCCGCAATGGCCAAATGTTTTGCCACCGACATGGCGATGGAAGTCACCACCAACGCCGTCCAGGTGCTCGGAGGAGCCGGCTACGTACGCGACTACCCGGTCGAACGCTATATGCGCGACATCAAAGTTGCACAGATCTTTGAAGGTACCAACCAGATCCAGCGCGTAGTCATCGCCCGCGCACTCCTCGACAAACTGCGTAAACAAACGTAGCTAAGTATATGTATCACGGGACCCCACAGGGCGACCGCGAAGCGCAGGTCTCACGTGCAGGAAGGCGTTGTTCGGGCGCAGATCTGCGCGCGAACAACGCCTTCCT
>DAOTTJ010000081.1:0-7561 GCA_034437695.1 Ktedonobacteraceae bacterium | reverse complement strand
CTCTTCTTAGAAGAAAACACCACTGCGTTGCGAATAATCGACGGATTGCACGCAAAAGGAGCAGAAAAGATGCATTCAAATACTATAACCACTGGAGTGAATATGCAAGAAAAACGTCAAGGGGCGGGCGCTTCGGGTTCCACCGCAGAAGAGAGCACGCCGAACTCACGGCAGCGTACAAAGCGCATAGTCGGTGCCAACCAGCGCAGGGCAGAAATCATGATTGCGGCCCTTTTCCTGGTGACCGCGGCCGTCAGTATCCCCGGAGCTTTCATCCTGGATGAGATTCTGAACACCTCCAACTATCTGGCCCAGGTTTTTCCGCACAAGGGAGCCATCGAATTGGGATCTTTGATGTGGTCGATCAACAACATCGGGATCGTCTTCATCGCGGTGTTTGCCTTTCGTTTGCTCAGAAAACTCGATGAAACCCTCGCGGTCGGGTACCTGGCTTCCCGGATTATCGAGGGTACCATCATGATGGTTGGCGTCGCCGCTACCTTGCTGCTGATTCCGTTGAGCCAGGAGTTTCTTCAGGCTGGTCTCCCCCACGGCTCGTGGTTTCTGACGATTGGCGACGTTCTCAAGCAGGCAAAATTTCTTGGCCTGACCGCGCTCTCTTTACCGATGCTCGGGCTGGGTGGGTCGCTCTTTACCTGGATGTTGTTCCGCTTCCAACTCGTTCCGCGAGGCATCTCTGTGGTTGGTTTGATCGGCTACGCCGTGGTATTGGTTAGGAGCATTGCTGGCTGGTTCGGTCTTATCGACATGGCACCAGGGGGCAACGGGACGATCTTTGCCCTTCCCGTCGCAATCTTCGAGATCATCCTTCTCCCCTACTGGCTCTTGTTCAGGGGCTTCAAGATATCTGAAGCACCCGAGCACTCCCAAACCACTGAAGTGAAAGCTTACAGATAAAGGTGAAAAGGCTTGAGAAACAGCAAGGCGTTTTGCCGGTGCATGCATGCATCTGCAAAACGCCTTGCTGTTTTTCTTCTTCGTTACACAAGAAAAGCAAACGAACATGAAAAGGATAATATTGCATCTTTATCTTAAATTATGTATAGTGTGTATATAAGAGATTCCTACTATGGCCTATCTTTTAGTGGTAAATCCAATCTTCCTCGCTAATATACGTAGAAATATATCAATTATAGGTGCCTTTTATTCATAAGAGGAGGGGCAGGATGGTTGAATATGTGGGGCAACTTGCGGGAAAGTATCGTTTGAAGCGTCTGCTCAGTCGAGGTAGTCTGGCCGATGTCTATCTGGGCGAGCAGATAGAAGACCTCAAGCGCGAAGTTGTACTCAAGATTTTCTATCAGCATGGAGAAGTAGAGGACACTGAATTTTTTCACACAATGGGTGGAGTCGTTTCCCGGCTTATACATCCGCGCATTGTCAGGGTACACGAAGTGGGCGTATTTGGGGAGAGGCCGTTTCTCGTGATGGATTATGTGTCTGGGGGAAGTATGCGCGAGCGCCATCCTGTTGGCGACCAGTTGACGCTAGCGACGATCCTGGTCTATGCGCGAGCGATTGCGGCGGCGCTCGATTACGCACACGAACACTGCTCGGTTCACGGTGACCTCAAGCCGGAGAATCTCTTGCTGGATCAGGCTGGAGAGTTGGTCGTGAGCGATTTCTGTATGAGGTTGGCTTTAAGCACTGCTGATCAACTGAACAGACACGCGTTGCGGGGGACAGCGGCGTATATCGCGCCCGAGCAGATTCGCGGTAGAGCCTGCGCGGCTAGCGATCAGTATGCACTGGCTCTCATTGTGTGTGAGTGGTTGCTTGGGCAACAGCTTTTTATGGGGAGTGTGGCCGAAGTGTATGGTCAACACCTCTTTATCACGCCCTCGCGGCTGGCCGGGCGTGTGGTAGACCTCTCGCCGCTGGTTGAACCGGTTCTATTGAAGGCTCTGGCCAAAGACCCCAACCAGCGTTTTCCCAGCCTCGCTCTTTTCGTCGGAGCACTTGAGCAGGCCAGTCAGTATGAAGACGTGACCCGGCTGTATGCGACTTCTGAGCGCGAAGTATGCGCTCCTCCCGTGCTGGATCGCCATCCCATGTACGCTTCTCCGCCTGTACGCAGGCGCTCTACTCATCTGCCGGTCCAGCTCACCTCGCTGGTAGGGCGAACGGAGGAGCGGCGAGTAGCCTGTCTGTCGCTGTTACGACCCGAAGTGCGTCTCTTGACTTTTACCGGACCCGGAGGGGTCGGCAAGACGCGTCTGGCGCTGGCGGTGGCCGAGGATATCCTTGATGTCTTTAGCGATGGGGTCTGCTTTGTTCCGCTCGCTGCGGTGCGCGACACTGCACAGGTTTTGTCCGAAATTTTTCGTGCTTTAGAGTTACTGGAAGATAAAGAGGCCGACCGGCTAGCGACTTTAAAGCATTTCTTGCGCGATAAACATCTGCTGTTAGTGCTGGATAATCTGGAACAGGTGCTCGCGGTCGCGCCGCTTCTGCTTGATCTCTTGCAGGTCTGCCCCGATCTCACCATGCTGGCGACCAGCCGGGCGGTTTTGCATATTCCGGGTGAGCACACCTTTCTCTTGCTGCCGCTCCTGGTGCCGGATCTCGCCCGCTTGTCGGCGAGCGCGTCTGCACGCGAACTGTTGCTCGGTTACGCTGCGGTCGAGCTTTTTGAACAACGAGCACGAAGCGTTCACCCCGATTTTTGCGTTACCGAAAGTAACGCTCGTGTCGTGGCTGAGATCTGCATCCAGTTGGACGGTTTGCCGCTGGCGTTAGAGCTGGCGGCGGCGCGGATCAAGTTACTCTCGCTCAAGGGGTTGCTCATACGTCTGAAGAAGCGCCTGGATCTACTCAGTTACCCGGCGTATGCCGTCCACCAGCGTCACCAGACAGTACGCAATACGCTGCGCTGGAGCTACGAGCTGCTCGATCCGGCTGAGCAGTGTCTCTTTGAGCGCCTGGCGGTCTTTGTCGACGGTGGTGACCTGGCCGGCGTAGAGGCGCTCTATCTGCACCTTACCGATAATCCGGCGGTGGTGCTGGACCTGCTGACCTCTTTGTTAGATAAGAGTTTGCTCTACCGGGTTGAGGCTCACGCCGACGAGAAGCGCTGGCGGATGCTAGAGATGGTGCGCGAATTTGGTCTGGAGTGCGCTGAGCAGCGTGGTGAGCTTGAGCGCATCAGGTGGGCGCACGCCAACTATTATTTTTCCCTGTTGCCCGACCCCGAGCCGGTAGAGATGGGGGTGGTCCAGGTTCGTGACCTGGCGCTACTCAAGCAGGAGTATGAGAACTTGCGCACTGCGCTGTATTTCCTGGCAGATCACCAGGAGACGGAGAAGATGGCCCAACTAGCCATGAAGGTGGGCAGTATCTGGTTCTTGCCCGGCTATAGAAACGAGGGTCAGCAGGATATATCGTGGATGCTTGAACGCAGCCACGAAAGCTGGACGGCGGTCGCGACCTGTTTCAAGGCTATGATCCTATATATGGCCGGACGCCTGGCTATGTACAATCTCGACGCGTTGCGTGCGCGTGAGCTTTTACATGAGAGCTTACAACTGTGCCGCGAACTTGCCGATCCCCGGTATCTGGGCGTTGTCATCAGTTGCCTGGGCTTTGTCGAGTGTAATCTGGGTAATTATCGTGAAGCCGATGCGCTCTATGATGAGGTACTTCCGCTTGTGCAAGGGTCGGGAGACCGACATATACTGAGCCGTTTGCTGCTGAGCTATGGGTGTGTGCATTTTTCGCGCGGTGAATTTGGGCGGGCGCGAGCGCTCTATGGAGAGAGTTTGCCGGTGGCCAGAGAGTTTAATGATACGTGGCTTGTGGCCTCTAACCTCTACTATATGGGTTGGGCGGCGTACTGCGAGGGGCTGTATAAGATTGCTCTGCGGGCCGGTGAAGAGAGCGTTGCGCTGTTCCGCCAGCTCGACTTTCCTGCCACTAGTCTGGAGGCTGTATGTATCCTGGCCTATGAGATGATGGCCTGTGGAGAGCTTCAGCAGGCGCAGCGGCTCTTTGAGGAAGCGCGTCTGTTATGTCACAGCGTTGAGGACCTGACGGGTGTGGCGCTGGCGCTGTGTGGTCAGGGATATCTCTGCTTGCGCAGCAGCAATCCCACGCGTGCGCGACAGTCGTTCGAGGAGAGTCTGGCGATTGTGCAAAAGATCCACACACTTTCCGTGCTCTATCGCTTTATTCCCGCAAGCTGTCTGGAGGGACTAGCCGAGATCGCCGCGGTTCAGGGTCAGGTGGCCTGGACCGCGCGTCTGCTAGGAGCTGCAAAGAGCTGGCGCAGCAACAGACCTGGGTACTATCGGGCGGGGATCGAACAGCCCTTCTACAATCGCGCACGTGACGCGGCTCGCCTGGAACTGGGAGAGGAGCTGTTTCTGCGCACCTTCAAAGAAGGAGGTACCCTGACGCCAGCTCAGGTCCTGGCAGCGCGTGACTCCGCGGCGCTGACCGATGCCATGCCCGTGCCAGGCGGCGGCCAGGAAGTGACCAGGGGGCCGGGGGCTGGCGATCGTCCGGCTGATCGCGTCGATGCAGATGGCACGCGCATCGAGAGTTTGACCAGGCGCGAAAAGGATGTCTTGCGCTGGCTCGCTCAGGGTCTGACCAACGCAGAGATCGCCGAAACGTTGGTCATCAGTATAGTCACAGTTAATTCCTACCTGCGCTCGATCTATACCAAACTGGGTGTCTCTTCGCGCACCCAGGCCATGCGCCGGGCCATCGATCAACATATTTTGCCGTGAGAACCTGCCAGGAGGTCTTTCCACGGTCTGGCTCTCTGCGTATTTGGTCAAACAGGTTGACCAGTATGCTATACTCAAATGTTATATAGTCAAGAGTTTTGACTATATATATGCAAAGATAGGGGACGAATTTGGAGCGAGTTTCAGGTTCATTTGAACTCTTTACCCTGCTGGCTGTGACTTTCCGCGCTTTAAGCGAAGAGTTGGAGCGCGAACTGAGAGTTCGTGGCTATACCGATCTGCGCCCAGCGTATGGGTTTGTCTTTCAGCGCCTGGCTGCCTCGGGAGCGATCGGCAACGAACTGGCCGAATACCTGGATGTCACCAAGCAGGCATCCAGTCAAATGATAGACGAACTGGAGCGCCTGGGATACGTCGAGCGCCAGGTCCACCCCCGTAGCAGACGTGAGAAGCTGGTGATATTGACCCCGCGGGGGTGGGGGTGCAATCAGGCCATAGAGGATATTTTTGCATACATCGATTTGCGCTACGCAGGGATGCTGGGAGCCGGGCGCATGCAGTCTTTCCGCGTCGACCTCTATCGTCTGGCGTTGGTGATCAACGATGGAGTAATCCCGACGCGGCTGCGTCCACTCTGGTGAGTAGCGCGGGATGTGCTAGTCGAGTGGTTTTGCTTATGCGAGTGTCTGGTCGATCGAGTGGCGTGAAAAGCCAGGACCGGTAGACATGCCTTTGCCTGCGATGCCGGTCACGATATGGATTGTACCGTCGATGGTCGCGGTATAAATCTCGCCCTGAGGGTTGACCATATAGTAGCCGTTCCACATATGTTGCACGCGCCAGTCGGGCAGTTGCAGCATACGCTGACCCTGTTGGAGAAAGATCTCGGTAATCTGCGGATCGGTGCGCTCCTCGCTCAGGCTTGCGGCCTCAATCGACAGGTATTCGTGCGAGTCGCCGATCGTGATAGTGCGATCGGTGTTCTGTTTAAAGAGGAGATGAATCCCCAGGTCACGCAGGTTTTGCGTGGATGCCTGCTGTTGAAGCAGCGCATAAGAGGGACAGGCTTTGAAAGCCGGGTAGCGCTGGATCGAGAAGCCTGAGAGCAGTGCGTGAGGGATGAGCTGTGTGGGCTGCGGGAAGGTTTGCAGCATCTGTAGTTTGCAGAGCTGAAGTCCACTGGTCCTGAAGTGCTGTGGAAAGAGCGTGCGGTACTCGGTGCCGGTGCAGAGAAAGACGTGTGCCGCGGTCCAGCTATTGCCTGCGGCGTCTCTGACCAGGCAGCCGTGCGCCGTCGGCTCGACCGAAGTGACCAGTGTGTGCGGGCGATAAGTAAACAGCTTTTGCTGTTCGCTCAGATACGGGATGAGCTGCTTGAGCATGTGCCGGGGATCGATTACGAGATCGTCGGGGAAGGAGAGTGCGCCGTGGCAATAGCTGGTCAGGAGAAAAGGATAGCGTTGCAGGGCCTCGCTGGCCGTCAGATAGGTGCAGTGATAGCTGGTAGCATAGAGGTGGGCGAACTCTTCCAGGATGCGCTGCTCAAGTGGTGTGGAGGCGACATACAGACTGCCGCAGGCCTCGACGCTGATGTCAAGTCTGCCTTGCAGGGTGCGGTAGATCTCCTGGCTGACGCGGGCAAATTCGGCCCAGGGACTCTCGGCCTCGACGATTGTGCGCACGACCATGCCGAAGTTGCGAATCGAGGCGTCGTTGGGCAGGGCGTTGCGTTCGAGGACGAGCGTTGTATAGCCTTTGAGCGCGGCATGGTAGGCGTGAAAGGTACCCAGGACGCCAGCGCCTATCACTATCACGTCGACCTGCCGGGGTGTGGTGGTGCTCATGGGGGCGGACCCTTTCTGGCTAGCGGTCCAGATCTTCAAAGAGGGCCGGTAGGTCGGCGACGCTCTGGATCAGGCGGGTATGGGGATAGGTCTCCAGGGTAGCGGTCGTATGTGCGCCGCTCAGCACCCCGACCACCTCGCCGCAGCCAGCGTTGGCCCCTTCCTCAAGGTCCGCAGGCGAATCGCCAATCTTCATCACTTGGCGCACATCCAGCACGCCCAGATGCTCCATCGCGTGAAAGATCATATATGGCGCAGGCCTTCCCCGACTGACATCGGTCGAATAGACTGCCAGATCGATCAGCCGTCCCGGCCAGTCCAGGCGCTCCATGATCAGTCCCCCAATCGTAGCATCGAACCCTGTATCGGTGGCGATCTTGATCCCGCGAGCGCGTAGATAGGCAAAGGTCTCCTCGGCTCCGGGCATTGCGACCAAGTGATTCTGATAGGCGGTCTGCATTCTGGCGATAAAGTCGGCCAGCGCCTGCTCGGCCACCTGAGTCGCGTGGGTCACGTCGTCGGGATACAGGCGGTCTGCCAGCAGACCAAAGACCTCGCGTTTATTCATGCCCATCAGGGCGTTGAGTTCATCGGGCGTGCCAGGCAGTTGGTAGACGTGCGCGGTCTCTATCAGACCGTTGAGCACAACAGCGCCTTTGTCTTCAATGGTAGTACCGGCCAGGTCAAAGACCACCAGTTGGATGGGTCGCATATCCAGAGTCCTTTCAAACGGTGTATCGTTCATTGTTTCTCTCCTCAGACTCTACCACCCCCCTCGCTGATTGGCAATTCTGCTAATGGGAATAGTGCAACTGATCTGATCCTGTTTGACGGATAGTCCACTCGCTGTTATAATGGCTTTATTAAAGCTATTATAACAGCGAATATTGAGATCTGAGATGTCGCTCGGCCTGGGTACTCTTTGCAACTGCTTACCGACGACCGGCAGACGTTCGCAAATGAATAGGAGAATTTCTATGCAGACAACCGCTGGACGGCCCGTAG
>DAOTTJ010000080.1:0-18291 GCA_034437695.1 Ktedonobacteraceae bacterium | reverse complement strand
CTATTCGTGTAAATGCTTCCCGCTTCTATGGAATCCTCGCTCCGCCGAGCTACAAGCACGCTTCAGGCCGACTCTGTCAGTAGCGTCTCAAATTCGACGCGGCTGAGCTGTTCGCGTTCCAAAAGGACCTCTGCCAGGCGTTGAAGCTGGTTGAAGTGCTCTTGAAGGATCTTTTGCGCCGTCGCGTGGCCTTCATCGAGGATCTTTTTCACTTCGCGGTCAATCAGTCCAGCCATATCGGTGCCTGTGGTTGCGCCGGTCTGGATATTTGTCATCGCCAGTGCATGCTGTCGGGCGGCATAGTGCGTGCCATTTGCTATCAAGTGTCCATCGGCGTTATAGGCCAGGCTCTGGGTATGCGGGGCAAAAAGTCCTGGATCGAGGCCGCACATATTCAGGCCAGCGCCCGTTTCGTCGTAGTCGCTAAAGACAACGCCTACCGCTTCGCTCATACCCCAGCGTGTCACCATGCGCCGCGCCATCCCCGTGACTACCTGGAAATCGTTCTCGGCTCCGGTGGTCACTTTTGCGTGACCCAGCGTCAGTTCCTCGGCCGCTCGCCCACCCAGGCCAACGGCAATCTTTGCCATCAGCATTTCGCGACTGTAGTTGTAGCGGTCCTCTCTGGCTATGAATTGTGTCACGCCCAGACTTTGACCGCGCGGCAGAATCGTCACTCGATTAACCATATCGGCTTCTTGCAGATAGTGCGCGACCAGCGCGTGACCACTTTCGTGGTAGGCGATGATCTGGCGTTCAGTATCGGTCATTACCAGCGGGCGAAGTGCTCCCAGTTGGATGCGTGCCAGTGCTTCTTCGAAACAGATATCGTCGAGATGCGTCAGGTCTTTGCGGGCCGCACATAGCGCCGCTTCATTTACCAGGTTGGCTAGATCTGCTCCGCTCATTCCGGTGGTCACACGTGCCAGACGTTCCAACGAGACTCCTTCGTGCAGCGGGGTCTTGGCCGAGTGGATCTGCAAAATTGACTGACGACCTATCCGATCCGGGAGCGAGATGGTGATATGTCGGTCAAAGCGTCCTGGTCGCAGGAGAGCCTTGTCCAGAATATCGACCCGGTTGGTCGCGGCCAGGACGACCACAGCCTGCCGTTCGTTAAACCCATCCAGTTCGACAAGCAGTTGATTGAGCGTCTGATCGCGTTCCTCGTTGCCCATCGCTCGCACCGAGCGTTTGCGGCCTACCGCGTCGATTTCGTCGATAAAGATCACCGCGGGCGCAGCCTGGCGGGCCTGCGCAAACAGATCGCGTACTCTACTGGCTCCCACACCTACAAACATCTCGACGAATTCGGAGGCGCTGATCGAAAAGAACGGCACCCCCGCTTCTCCCGCTACCGCCCGTGCCAGTAAGGTCTTGCCCGTTCCCGGCTGGCCCACCAGGAGTGCTCCGCGTGGAATACGCGCACCCAGACGCTCAAATTTCTCGGGCGCTTGCAAAAATTGGACGATCTCTTCCAGTTCAATGCGCACTTCGTCAATCCCTGCAACATCGGCAAAGGTGGTTGATGGAGGTAAACTGACTGGCTGCGTCTGCGCTGCGCCTGCGGGTCTAAATATGGAGTGAGACGTGGAAGCCTTTCTACTGATAGACTGACCATGTGGGTGTTTTTGGGTCTCGGTCGATGTATAGACAGGCGGTTTCTCAAAACGCCGTAATGCGCGTTTGCGGGTAAATTGCGTAATGTGTTCGTTGACATTCTGTGGTGTGCGTAATTTGCCGCGCGGTACCAGTACCATACAGACGAGCAGGAGCAAAAAGAGCAACGGCGCAAAGCGCAGCAGCACTCCTACCCAGGCGGGCATCTGCGGCAGGGATTGAGTCATTATCGTCGCGTGCTTACTTACCAGAAGTGCCATTAAAGAATCCGACGCGCCGTTTGGTAGACGGGTCGAGAACATCCGCCCTTCGATGGTCGTAGAAGTAGAGAGATTCCAGCCATCGGAGGTAGCCGAACCCATATAATGTATCCAGGTCTCGATATCTGCTGTCCGCTGGGCTACGGATAGACTGGTTGGCTTCTGGGTAGCCGTGCCATCTATCAGCGGCTTCACCAGCAGAATACTCGCGCTATCTCCACGAATAGTTACCGCCAACACATTATTTGCGTTTACCTGGTTTAAAAACGTATTGTAGGTAATATCGGGGCCGATGCCAGGCGTACTGGTGGATAGAGGGGCCTGCATCTGACTACCAATGCCAAATAAGAGGACGACAATTGCGGTTATCAGAAACCCGGCAATCAAACTGCTTCTGCGCTCTTGCCCGAGTGCTCTCATACGCTTGCCATCTTTTAAAATACGTAGTACTGACATATACCTGTGAGGTCGCCTGTTTCTTGCTGGTCGACCGTTACTACCTTTGCCGTCCATGTTATGAGTTCCCCTCTTTCGCTCCATAGCACAAGTTAACAGACTCTTCTGAGCCTGCCTGCGTGCTATGGATATACGTTTTCCCCACATCGTTCTCCTATCTACCCCTTAGAGCGCCTTCTTCTCTCCCCCTACGATAATGTGCAGGGTAAAAGACCGTTTCTATGATCGATTGATTGATGAATCCAAACAAGAAGGTTCTCATCTCTGGACGACGCTATCAAGTACAATTAAGTGTACGAATTTCCCCCCTCCTACCCAAGTATATCGGAGTATTCAGTACTTTTGTCTTATTATAACGCAACCAATCAAAATAATCCATTGTTCATCAATGTATTTCAATGTATATGCCATAAAGTCATGCACAGAGGCTCTTCGGAAGCGAGGTGTCGCGGCGGCAAGCTCCTGGACCCAGTGCGAGCAGTGCTTGCCCAAACGTTTCTTGCAGGTTGGGGAGCGAGTGTCTAAGAAAAGACTTTTGAAAACCTCTATTTAAAATAGTTAACTTTACTACGTCATTGTAAAACAGAGAACAAAATTTCACACTGGTGTCAAGGAGTGTAAAAAGACTTTCTTCTAAATCAGATAAAAAGTTCTAAAAACCATTCCAAAAGGCCGGTAAAATGTGTTACACTATAATCCACGCGCTAAAAGTTATGCTGTGGCAGACAGAGCCAGAGTAATGCTTGTCTTGCCAGAAAGCAGTGTGTCTGAGTATGGAGAGTATGCCAACACCCTGGGGGATAGCCCTCAAAACACAAAAACTTGCCGAGGGTATTGTTTGGGTCGAAACCGCCGAGCACGGTGGCTTGCTAATCGCAACCGCGCAAGCGCGTCAGCTTCTCAGTGAGCCAGCGCTCGAAATGGGTCATTTTTGGGAGTCTTTTCTGGCCTTTGAGCAAGCATACGATATGATGGTTGTTTTCTATGAGCACCCGGAATTGTATCCCTGGATCGAAGAAGAGCTGACTGTCAAGCTGGCTGCCGATGGTCTGCGTCGCTATCACCCTGAATATTTCGCGCCATTTGCTTCTGGCAGTCGAAGATAGCTGCTCAAGTTAACATGCGCCAGTGGACCAGTGTGCAGAAATGGTTAAACGATTTCTGAGCCAGTTTGTAGCACTGTCCGGCTGGAAGGGTGTCGTATCCTACCTGGATGAGTGGACTCGGGACCTCGTCTACTAGCTGTGTTTTCCCGCAGTTGTGTTCGGGTGATTGCAGTGCGTAGCCGCTTTTCATGGCCCAGTTCAGGTGAAAAATGCAGTTGATTACGTCTACCAGGGCTGCCTGGAAGTTGGTAGGTTCCAGTAGATACTGACTTCCATCGTGCAGGTTATAGATGATCAGGTCCAGATCCTGCTGAAACGACATCTCCAATTCTTCGGTCTGACCTCGTGCGGCCTGGATGCGTGCCATGATATCCCAGCGCGTCTGAAAGGCTAGCCAGTACACCATCAATTGTAGTGCATGGGCCATGCCTGGCTCAATCAGGTCGTCTGAGACCTGGTGTGCTACCTCGATGGCTTCTGCGTCAGGGACATCCAGCCATTTGTCCCAACTGCGTTTCTTGCCCAGGCCTTTCTTAAATTCCATGATGGCCGGTCTGGCCTGGGTTTCTTCGCTGGCTCGCAGGCGAATCTGGTCAAATTCGCCGACTATCCCGACGTACCCGCCCCAATCGCTGTGGCCTGGAAAGGTTCTTCTTGTCGAGAGCAGCTTGAATTGAAACCGTTCAGCTGCTGTATAGACTGTGCCATTTGTGCGTTTTAGCTCGCGTTGATAGCTCAAAATTGGATCGAGCAGATGAGTATACAGCGTCTGATTGTGTGAGGTGATCTCGTCATAAAACATCGCCAATCTCAGTTTCCCGGTATCCTGAAGCACTTTTAACAGATCGTTACGTATAAATCTTGTCAACACATCAGGATATACGAGCAAACTCGCCTGCTGTTCGGCGTCTATAGGTCCATTTGGATCGTGGAGCAGATCGACAATTGCGTGGAGTAGTGTGCCGGTCAGGCGTGGATCGGGCTGACGCGCCGCGAACAGGCTCCCCTGGTGGACATCGGTGAAATGCCTGGGTTCTTTCTTCCGGCGTTTGCGCTGTTGTTCAAGTGCACAGGAAGGACATTCGAGATAAGAGCTTAAACGCGAGAAACTGACCGGTCGTAGCGGAAATGGGTTATTTACCCGTTGAATTTTGAACAGATTTTCATAGTTGAGGCTAATATACTGGGGTATAGGTTGTGTAGCCGCCTCAGAGGCGGGCAGAATGCGGTACCTACCTCCGGTCATGCCCCATCCTATCCTGACGTTTTTTCCAACGCCAACAGCCTCTGTACTTATGAGTTACAGAGGGCTTCTTTTGTGATTGTCGCTTATCGGGCATAATATGAGCCATCAGCGAAGTGGTCATTGTTGTAGCATGCACATCAGCAAATGTTGCACCTGATCAGAGTTGCAAGAACGCACTCCGTTGCTTTTACAATTTTTTACTTCTCACCATACTATAACTCGGAATTTTTGCTCTTGTCAAGCTCCATTACAAAAAAGCCCAGGGTTGTTGCAACGTTCGCCCTGTCGCCTGCGGGGGGCAAAAGAGGTAAAAGAGATTTTTGCGCGGACATCTCCATTAGCGCGGACTTAGCGGGATTGTTAAGGGTAGCCCTTAATCAGGGTTTGAGGTGTCCCCAATAAACCTTTGCTTATGTTTTGCGTGTTTTACCAGAGGCAAAACACGCAAAACAGGAATGCAGAGGGTGGCCCTCTGCGAAAGTTCACGCGAATGGAGGTGTCCTCCATAGTACTCTGATTGTCATCCATCGCCTTTATGGAACAGGTGCTAGTTATTTACATTTGCACGCCTGACTGTATAAAAGATGGTGGATTTTATATAAATGGGGAAAAATTATGTTATGTGCCACATAAAAATAGCTTTCCCTCCTACAATAATGTATAATTACTTTAACGCTTCTTTTCTGCTCGATTGTATGAATGTGGGATGTGAACCATGCCATTAGATGCGAATCTGATCCGTCCAATCGCGGTATTTTTCTCATATGCCGACGAAGATAAAACATTTTTAGAGGATTTACTTAGGCATCTCAATAGTCTGGTACGAGAGGGGCTTATCCGTTGTTTTCACCGTTCTCACATTCCTCTAGGCGGTGCTTGGCGAGAGCAGGTACGTAAAGATATGCAGGCAGCAGATATTGTTTTGCTGCTCGTTAGCTCATATTTTATTGCTTCTGATTATTGTTTTCAGGAAGAGATCCTTCCTGTGATGAAACGCTATAAAAATGGAGAAGCTCGTATCATTCCTGTTATTCTGCGGCCTGTGGAGTGGGAACAACTCGCTTTTGGTGGTTTGAAAAGTTTACCGGAAGGGAAGGCTGTCAGTATGTGGTCAAATCAAGAAGAAGCTCTTTCAAATATTGCGAAGGGGGTTAAAGGGGTTCTTGATGATTTGAAGATAAAGCTTCGTGATGCATTCCAAAATTCAGAAAAGCCGATCCCACTTTGGGATGTTCCTTACTGGCGTAATCAGTTTTTTACTGGTCGAGAGGATGTTATTGCAGGCCTGCGCTCTGGCTTTACCTCTGCGCATCCTGTTCCTATTCAGGCGCTCAGTGGACTCCCAGGCGTGGGAAAAACACAGCTTGTGGTGGAGTATGCCTACAGGTATGCAGACATGTACCAGGCTGTCTTATGGGTCCGAGCTGATTCTTCTGCGATTATCCAGTCAGGTTTTATCGAACTGGCTGAGACGCTTACTTTAGCAGAAAGTGGCGAGACAAATTATCCTCTTATGGTGAAGGCGGTCAAGCAATGGTTGCAGCAAAACGCTCAATGGTTGCTGATTGTCGATAATCTGGAAGATGTGAATCTTCTCCGCGACCTTATCCCCTCTCCTCATCCTGGCCATATTCTCGTCACTACACGTTCTCATCGTACGGGTGGCATTGCTCGTCGTGTCGCTCTATCTCCTCTGCCTCTGGATGATGGGGCTTTTTTTCTTCTGCGCCGTTCGAAATTGCTCGCTTTCCAGGACAATCTGAACACTGTTTCAGAGACAGAACTTCTGGCGGCCAGGGAAATTGTGCGGCTGGTTGGTGGGCTGCCTTTGGCGCTCGATCAAGCCGGGGCGTATATAGAGGAGACCGGGCGGGGCTTGCGTGAATATGTGGATCTCTACCATGACTATACGTCTTCCCTGTTGGAACGGCGTGGCACGTCTGGTCAAGATCATCCTGCATCTGTGATAACAACGTTTGCACTCTCGCTTGCACAAGTCAGGTCGCTGAATGAGGCTGCCCTGGAGCTTTTGACCTGTTGTGCTTTTCTCCATCCTGATGGCATTCCCAAAGATCTCCTGGTCGCTGGTGCAGCCGAGCTTCCATCTCCATTGGTGCAAACCGTTGCTCATCCTCTCGAATTGGATCGCGCGATCGAGGATTTGCTCAAGTTCTCTCTTATCCATCGTCAAACGGATAAGCGTTTGCTGATGATACATCGCCTTGTCCAGGTTGTGGTTCAAAATACTATCAGCGAGGAGCAGAAGCAGGAGTACATTGAACAGCTAACGCGTGTGCTTAACCTTGCGTTTCCTTCTGGCGAGTTTCGTAATTGGGCCGCTTGCCAGCGCTATCTCCCACAAGCTCGATTTTATGCTCAACTTATTCAACAGCAGCAGATCCGTATTCCAGAAGCAACGCATTTATTACATCGCGTTGGCACCTATGTCTTCCAGCGGGGGTTATATCCCGAGGCAGAAGAGCTTCTCAAGCAAGCTTTGTCATTAGAAGAAAGACGCGTTGGTAAAGAGCATCCCGACCTTGTTCCTTTGCTGAATACCCTGGCAGCAATTTATAATAAAAAAGGAAAATATACGCTGGTTGAACCCCTCTTGCGTAGAGTGCTTGCTGCGAATATCCAACCATCAGACCAGGGATCTTCAGACCTTGTCGAGAGTTTGAGCGCTCTTGCCCGCGCGTATCATAAACAGGGAAGATACAACGAGGCCGAACCCCTTTTAGAGCGTGTCCTGGCATTGCAGCGTCAGACTCTTCCTCCTCAGCACCCTGAGATTGCGACGATACTGAGTAATCTAGCCAAACTCTATAATCGCCAGGGCAAATATACGCAGGCAGAGACTTTCTATAAACAGGCTCTCGCTATTCGCCAGCTCACTCTGGACGCTCAACATCCCGATCTCGCATCTACATTCAATAACCTTGCCGTTCTCTATGGTGGCCAGCACAAGTACGAACTGGCTGCGCCTTTGTATGAGCAGGCACACGCAATCTACGAACAAACTCTGGGTACAGAGCACCCGACCGTGGCGCTTGTTCTGCAAAATCTGGCTAATAGTTATGTGGAATTAGGTCGTTATGTGGAAGCTGAACCACTATACCACAAAGTTTTCCAGCTTGCACGTAAAACCTTAGATGCCGAACACCCCGATTTTGTTCTGTATTATGGAAATTTCGCAAAATCACACCTTCTCCAAGGAAAGTATACTGAGGCCGAAACCAATGCTCAGCAAGCGCTTCTCCTTGGAGAAAAGGTCCTGGGGCCTAACCACCATCGCGTAGAGACAGTTGTCGAGCGCCTGGCCGATATATATAAGGTTCAGGGAAGATTTGGAGAAGCCGAACGTTTCTATCAACGCGCTCTTACTATTCGTGAAGAATTTCTTCACCTGGAAGATATAAGCACAGCTATTCTGTTAGAGAAGTATGCCGATCTCTTCCGACAAATGGAAAGGCAAGAAGAAGTCGCTCTGCTCTGGCAGCGAGCACAGGTCATAAGGAATGAGCTTTCCGCTCATTAAGGGTAATATATAAAATTAGTAGCGTTTTGCATTTTATACACCTGTAACTTGTATAAACTAGCATGGCTATTTAAAAGTCGTCAGCAGTAAGGGCAGGGGACCCTGACCGACTGAGCGTGAGGTGTCCTCCATTCGCGCGGACTTTAGCGGGATTGTTAAGGGCGCAGCTCTTAACCGGGGTTTGAGGTGTCCCCAACAAACCTTTTTTGTGTTTTGCCTGTTTTACCTCCGGCAAAACAGGCAAAACAGGAGTGCAGAGAGCGACTCTCTGCGAAAGTCCGCGCGAATGGAGAGGTCCTCACAAGATCTCTTCCAGAAGGGTGGGTGAAGAAAAAAGACTTTTGCATAGCCCTGTATGCGGGCAGAATGAGCTGCCTGATACTTTCTCTTGCTTAAACGTATGCAGCTTTTGTCTCTGAAGAAGGAAGAACTTTAAATAGTGGATCTGAGTGGACAAAGCATCGGAAGTTATAAATTGCTTCGTCTCCTGGGATATGGTAGCTCGTCGTGTGTCTACCTGGGAGAGCATAGATACAATGGTTCGTATGTGGCAGTCAAAATATTGCATGCCCATGTAGGATCACAGTACCTCAAGCGGTGGGATAATGAGACGCGCATCCTCTCTTTGCTCAACCATAGCTCTACTATACGGATGTATGAAGACGGTATGCAGGATGATTTGCGGTTTCGGCTTCTTGAGTGGGCAGAACAAGGGAGCCTGCTTAATCTTTTTGCACACGACGCTTCTCTTGCTACTGTTGTGCTTTATATAAAGCAAATTGCCAGTACGCTTCACTACCTTCATGCAAGGCACCTGATTCATGGAGATGTGAAGCCAGCAAATATTCTTGTGCGATGTAATGGAACAGCGTTGCTCACAGATTTTGAGCTATCTCAAGACTATAGACGGAGTGAAAACGCAAGCTATTTTCCTGCTTATGCAGCTCCTGAGGCCAGACGTGGAGAACCGTGTCCCGCAAGCGACCAATATGCACTGGCAGCCGTTGTTTGTCGATGGCTTGGCGGAGAAATCCTTTTTCGCGAGTGCCTGGATAGGCAGATAGAGCCTTGTGAAGATGATATGCCGTCTGCTTTGTATAAGCAAATTTCGGCTCTCCCTCCCGCAATAATGCGCGTTGTGTTCACTGCTCTAGCTAGAGATCCGCATTCGCGCTTTCCAAACATACAAATGTTTGTGGCGGCCCTAGAAGAAGCTGCTAGATCCGTCTTAAACTGGAGGATGGCAGATAGTAAGGGGGATGACCCTGATCATGACGGGAGCACATAAGGCGAGAATGGACATCGGTTTTCTTGTAGCCGGATTGCAATGCCGATAGACCGCTCTTCAACGTGCTCTCTCCTGCATCTTGTCAGAAGAACATCTTCCGTCAACTTATACGCTTTCCTACCTTTATTTTCTGGAGGATTACCATAACAAGAAGGAGCCGGATCGATCTTAGTATTCACCAAAAATAGCAGCAGATCACCCTTCAGATCTATCGATTTGTGTCGATATCTAAAAGTGGGGCTAGATGGTAGCTCGGTCAGTCAGGTGTTGTGCTCTGGAGGATTTCTAAGTCTATGGCTTTCACTTTACACGATTCTGGACGCGTCAGTGGACGCGTGATTGTTCCGTTGCATTCGCCCGCTCAACCCCTGGCGACCTTGCCCGCGGCTCTCCGACGGCGCGATATCATTTCGCTTAGTGTTCTGATTATTATCGTTCTACCCTATATATCTGCTATGCAGTTTGCAGGACGTTTCGTGCTTTTCTACTGGACACTGGCTTTTCTGACTTTTATGCTTCCTTGCATTGTGGTTGGAAAGTGGCTGGTTCGCCAGGCACCTGCCCGCGTGCCGGTCTATCAATGGATGACGCGTCTGCTCGACGCCCGCTGGCGTTCGTTCCTGCTTTTCCTGGTCTGGTGGATAGCTGTCCTGGCCACGCTGGCCGTTCTGGGCATCTTTCTGTCGCTGTTACAATCCTTCTTCCCTCTGATTTTTAAACAATTCTGGGTAACATGTCTGGCTTTCCTGAGTTTGCTGATAGTCAGCACGCTCTTACTCGCTCTCCCTACGCACTACCTCAGAAACATCATCTGTTTCCTGGCACTCTGCTACCTGGCTTTCTTTGCCCTTTTGGGAACGGCAGGTCTGATCTGGACGCTGCACGGTGGCCCAATCGCTACTCCAATGCCGCGTTCGCTCGTCGACGCCCTGCCTGTAACTTTCTCCTGGCACCTCTTCGGCCTGGCTTTATTCTCTTTGCTGGGCTTGAATGTGATTTTTTTCATGGATGGAGAGCTGGGCATTAAAGCCATCAATAGACGTTCGTCAATATCAAGTTTCCTGTGGTGGGGAGGGATGCTGACCTTCTTTGTGTTTCTTATCGGCACCCTGGCTTTACAGGTTATCGAACCCTTTGGCCTGGCTGTGACACGCGATTCGCCCTTTCTGGCTATCGAGCGCGTCTGGGGACCCGCCGTGGGCGACCTGGCTCGCGTGTTACTTCTGCTCAGCTACTTAGGGGTGATTATGGCTTATCTCTTGATCTTCTCGCGTGCGCAAATGTTGGCTGCGCGACAAGGATATCTCCCACGCCAACTGGCTCAGGTTAATGCCAGAGGCGTTCCGCTGTGGGGTCTGCTCGTTCAATCTCTGATGGTTATCGTGGGTGGCACGTTGCTCTTTATCATTGGACCCATCATATTAAGGGGACTTCTCACCCCCGATATGTTTGCTGATCTGCTGGTAAGTGACCCGTTCTGTCTCTTGATCTCGATAGCTTCGGCTCTGTGGGCGGCGCTCACGGCTCTGATGTTTCTCTTTGCGCTGTGGATCTTTCGTCGCAAACGTCGCAGGATCAAGCAAACTTCCTGGGAACGGCACGTGCTGCCCTGGCTGTGTCTCATAGGCTCGATAACCTCCGCCATCTGCTTTAGCGCTCCCCTGATGCAGGCATGGCCCTCGCTGTTCCTCTCGGATGGTCGCTGGTTTCTCGCGGTTTTGAGCGGCATTGTGTGTTCTTTAGTGCTCGCATGGCTGGTCAGCGAGCTGCCCCGCCGCTCCGTCCTTTTGTGCGAACAAAAACGCTTACTTGTCTGCGAAAAAGATCTACGCAGAGAGCTTCAGCAAGCGTATGTCGTGCAGCAGGGAGCCTACCAGCGTGAACGCGATCTCCATACGCGTCTGCGCGAGGCTTATGACAAGCAACAGGTCTTTATTCTCCAGCAGAAACTCCTGATGGACGAGTTAAAACGCCTGTATTGTGAGCAAGAGCGGGCGGCGATTACTGATCCGGTTACGGGTCTGCCCAATCATCGAGCTTTTGTTCAGCAGATCGACGAAGAGATCATGCGTTGCCAGAACGACCTGCGCGACTTTCTTGTCCTGTTTATCGACCTCGACCATTTTAAAGATATCAACGATACCTGGGGACATCTTGCGGGCGATGCCGTCCTCTGCGAGCTTGCTCAGCGCTTGCGTGCATTTCTGCGCTCGGGCGATTTTGTAAGTCGCTATGGTGGCGAGGAGTTCGCGCTTATCATGGCCGATGCGACGATCGCCGAGGCCAATGAAGCCGCCGAGCGTCTGTGCTGGATGATTAAATCTCGACCTTTTGAGTGGTGCTGCGCGGGCGAACAGATGGCCGCGATCTCTGTAACGGCCAGCATCGGCGTGGCCGCCTACGGAGTCCACGGTCGACAACGCGAGGACCTGATCGAAAAGGCCGATACAGCCATGTATCAAGCCAAACTGGAAGGGCGCAACCGCGCTCGTGTGGCCGATCCACTGGGCATGGTCAGCGATAACATGCTGAACCGCAGACTCTTTCGCTGTCAAAGGCGACACGCTGAGCGCCTGGTCAAAGACGACCAGGGTCAGATGCTGGTCTCGGCTCAGACCTTGCGTGCGCTCTCGGCGGTCATTCATGTGCGCGACCACACCACTGGCGCACATTCCCAACGGCTGAGTCGTCTGGCCGAAGAGACTGGCCGTCGCCTTGACGCTTCGTGCCGCGATCTGTTTCTTATGCGCCTGGGTGGTTTATTGCACGATATTGGCAAAATCAGCGTCCCAAACGAGATCCTCAACAAGCCTGGACCCTTAGACGAGCACGAGTGGGAGGTCATGCGCCTCCATCCTTTGGTTGGTGCGCGTCTCCTGGAAGAGATAGGCGATGTGTTTCAACAACTGGCTCCCATCGTGCTGACGCACCACGAGTGTTGGGATGGCTCAGGCTATCCACGTGGACTGTGCAGGCAGGCCATTCCCTTTCCGGCTCGCGTTCTCAGCGTCGTGGACGCCTATGACGCTATGATCTCGCGCCGTCCCTATAAAGAGCCACTGACGCTCGATAGGGCCAGAATAGAACTTCGTCGCAATGCCGGGACGCAGTTTGATCCGGCCGTCGTCGAGGCCTTTCTCAACGTCCTGGATACCATCTCCGCCGCTAGCAACGACGTAGACCTGGCTCAACAGCCATCGTGCCTGGTCTACAAGAGCCGTACCCTCTTTGAGAGTACGGCCTGGTAGAGGTTAGCAACTCACGCAAAATCACGTAACAGATGAACCTGGATCGGGTGGCGCAAGGTACGTAGCGCTTTGACCTCAATCTGGCGGATACGCTCTCGCGTGAGCTTAAAAAACGAACTAAGTTCTTCAAGTGTATGACAATGTCCATCGTAGAGACCGTAGCGCAGCTCGATCACCTGGCGTTCGCGCACATTGAGCGTCTCCAGTGCGCAGCTAATCTGGTCGCGCAACGCATTGTGTGTCACAACATCGGCTGGCGCGGTGGCCCGCGTATCTTCCAGCAGATCGGCGAGGTGACACTGCTCGTCATCGATCAGCGGGGCGTCCAGTGAGATCGGGTTTTCTGCCATGCTCTGAAGCTCGACCACTCGCTCTTTGGTGAGATTTGCCGACCGGGCTATCTCTTCAGCCAATGGGTCGCGCCCCAACTCCTGGTAGAGGTGACGTGTGATACGCTTGATCTTATAGATCAATTCAACGACATGTACCGGGATGTGAATAGTGCGCGTATGTTCTGCTACAGCTCGACTGATGGCCTGGCGAATCCACCAGGTTGCATATGTGCTGAAGCGAAAACCTCGCCCTGGATCAAACTTTTGTGCGGCGCGAATCAACCCCAGGTTGCCTTCCTGGACCAGATCGAGCAGCGAAATTCCATGGTTATTGTAGCGCTTGGCGATACTTACCACCAGGCGCAGATTGGCTTCAACCAGCCGTTGCTGGGCTTCCAGCTCGCCTTCAACTACACGTTTGGCGAGAGTCATTTCCTGCTCGGCAGTTAAAAGTGGAAAACGCCCGATCTCTCCTAGATATTGACGAATAGCGTTGTCAACAATGTTGTCATCGGTGTTCTCGCGCTCTCCTTTACACTCGTCATCCTCTTCGGTAAGATAATCTACTTCCTGGAAGAGATCATCCTCGTCATAGAACGTCTCGCGCATCGATCTGGTGCTTTCAATACTTTTGTATGCCCTTTTTGCAATGGCTACCATCAGTTTCCGTCTCCTTTACCGCTTCTTCAACTTGCCACTCGATGTGGTAACCGGGGACTCAGGCGAATCCCAACCTGAAGACCGGAAAATCTTTCCGATCTATCCCCCCTCACCATGTTTCTTTGCAAGAATTATGCCAATCTAAAGCTATGGCTTTGATTGTATTGTTTCGTCATCTCGGCCCTTCTTACAGGCCGGGTGATGAGTTTCATGACTTTTAGGATTTCTCCCCTAAGGTGGAAATTTTTTCGCGGCAGTGTGGATTTATCCACACTCCATCTGCTCTCTCCGAAAAATGTGCCTGCTTCCGTTTATTTGGGATAGATGTGAGCAGGTGCAGGAACGGGATGCTTGGTGAGATGAGTTGTGCCTGTCACCCTGCGTATCCGGGCATTTTGCCAGCGTGATGTGGGCTGGTAGAGCGACCGATATCTCTAGCGAAAGAAAAGACGATGCAGACAGATACATGGCTAACCGATGCTGCTTACCCGGAACGCTGCCCTTTATGCAGTCAACCGTTGTCGGGTAGTTCAAATACCTGTCCCTCGTGTGGTTTTACCGCGCACGAGCCTGCCCATTCTGCTGCATCCGCCGCTCAGCCTGGTCCCAGGCGTTTCCCTGGCCACCCCAATCCTATTACGCCTATTCCAGCGCGTGCTTCGGCCAGACGACTGAATACTACTGGCGATAGCGGCCAGGCTGCTGTGCCTTTGCTCCCTGCTGCCAACAACGGCCCAGCGTCCGATGCCTTACCAACCTGGCAGGACGGTAACTGGCAGCATAACTCGACCAACTACGAAGCGGCGAGCAGCCTTTCGTCGCTCTCTTTGATCATCGCAGAAACTCCAACGACGCCGCCGCGCAAGCCTCAGCAGCCGACTCGGCGCACCGAAAATGTACCTTCTGTCGATGAGCTTGACACTCAGCCACCGCCGATCGCGGCGCTGAGTCCGCGTATAACAGCCGTGCGCCCGGTCGAGCCGGAAATCCTGCATGCGCTGGGTTCGCTCTCGCTCCGCGATGTGCTGGATATACCGCCTCAGGCTCTGGTGGTTTCGTCCTCGACCGCGCTGGTGCCTTATCCCGATGTGACCGAGATCGATACCGTCCCGGAACGCCATTCTGCTTCTGAGCGTGCGCTGGTTCCGGCGCGTCAATCTGAGCGTGCGCTTCCTGTCGACGCTGCTGGCTGGCGGGGCAATGCTGCCGCGACGACTTCTGAGGCCGACCGTCTCAGGGCCATGCGTCTTCAGCCTGGTCAGCACCACCGTGCTCGTCGCTTTCGTCCACTGGACCGCCTGCGCTGGTGGCTGCTTCGTCCTGGTCATATGGAGTTCTTACTCTGGGTGGTCGGCTCGATCTTGTTGTTTGGTATCACCTTCCTTCTTTTGTTGGCGACAGTTTTGAGTGTGATGCTGCCCTCTGCACACGGCAGTGGAAATTTCCCCAACTCTGCTGCGACTGCCACTTTTGTGAGCAAGCAACCTGCACCTGGTGTTGCTCTGCACCTGGCTCTGCTGGGTAAACCGACGCTGACCCCTGGTTCCGAGCTACAATTGCACGGCCAGGGTTTTACGCCCTGGGCTAGAATCACTATTGAACTGGATGGGCGTTGGCCCTTGCTCAATCAACACGGCCAGTCGGCGCTGGTTCAGGCCGACGCCAGCGGAGGCTTTACTGCCAATCTCTGGCTGGGTGACTGGTCCTCCGGTGCTCACCAGTTGCTGGCCCGCGTTGTCGGAGCCAGTCAGCAGGTTTCCCTGCCAATTATGCTTACCTCGGGTTCGCTCAGCCAATCGACGCCGAGTCAGCCGACGCAGGTTGTGAATAATCCCGCGCCTCAACCGACATCTGCGCCGCGTACCTACCCGACGCCTGTACCCGATCCTACTGCGGCTGTGCCGACTCCTTTGCCGTCTGCAACGCCGACGCCTGGTGCGACGCCGACCGTTGGTGTAACTGTGACGCCAACTCCCCCATTGTCCACGCCGACGCCGGTTAAGGGATCGGCACCCTCGAACCTCGGTAACTCCTTGAATAATGCGAACAGCGATTCGTTGCTTGGACGCCTATCCAGTCTCAATCCACTGGTCTGGCTGATCGTCGTCTGTTACTTTCTCTCGATGATCCTGCTGGGACTGGCGGGTTTACTGCGCTATCGTCGTCCAGCGCGGCGTTCGCGGGCGAGCTGAGCAGAACAGGCTGAGAACGTGGCGTTCAGGGTAGTTCGCGCAGTATGCTGAGCGGTGCTGCCTCCTGCGTCTGCGGTTCGTGCATCTGGGCAGTCAGGATATCCGCGGGCGAGTTGGCAAGTGGTCGGGCTGCGAAGTCGGCTGGTATGGTTGCGTCTTCTCCCGGCTGTATCTGTAAAAGGCGAAAGCAGAGCGTGAGTACAGTTGTAATCACCAGATTGGCGAACAGTGCAAGGATTGCGATATAGATTGAGAGATGGAAACCCCCTAACGTGAACGTCACGATCGACGAAAGAAAGCTCTGCCCGATCACCAGGCCGGTACCGATTGCCAGTCCGCCAAGCAAGCCGAGCAGGAGTGCGTGCCGATGAAACCAGGACGTGTAGAGTCCTAGAAAGACCACGGGGAGGGTTTGAATGATCCAGATATTGCTGAGCAATTGCAGATTTATCGCGAGTGTTGTGGGGAAAAACAGGACAAAGGCCAGTGCGCCCACTTTGACTATCAGCGAGACTATGCGGGCCGTGCTGGACTCTTCGCGCTCGGTACACGTTGGTCGGAAGTATTCGCGGTAGATATTGCGTGTGAAGAGATTGGCGGCGGCGATCGACATAATCGCTGCCGGGGCGAGTGCGCCAATCGCGATGGCTGCGAGGGCGAAGCCGGCGAACCAGCCAGGGAACATAGTGGCGAACAGCGCAGGGAGTGCGCTATTGCTCTGGTATTGGGCAGAGGGTTGGATGCCGGCGGCGATGGCTACATAGCCTAAGAGGGCGATGAGCGAGAGCAGCAGCGTATACGCGGGAAGCAGGGCAGTATTGCGCTTGATGACCTTGCGACTATTGGCGCTCAGCACTCCTGTCATCGTGTGGGGATAGAGGAACAGGGCCAGAGCCGAGCCGATGGCCAGACTGGAGTAGATACTCAGGTCGTTTGGAGAGAGGAAGGCGTGAAAACTCTGCGGGTGCTGCTGTGCTTTGAGTTGAACGGCTGCAAAGACTTTCTCCATGCCGCCCAGGCGCAGAGGGATATAGATGATCGCAACCAGTACAACCAGCCAGATGCAGATGTCTTTGACAACCGCGATGATGGCTGGAGCACGCAGTCCACTGGTGTAGGTATAGGCGGCCAGAATGCTAAAAGCGACGATCAGCGAGATCTCGATAGGTACGCCCATCTGGGCCAGCGAGACTTCGATGCCCAGGATCTGCAAGGCTATATAGGGCATGGTTGCCAGGATACCAGTGATCGCGACCGCCAGGGCCAGCAAACTGCTGTCAAAACGTTCACGCACAAAGTCAGCCACGGTGACATAGCCACGGTGCCTGGCTACGCTCCAGAAGCGCGGCAAGACCAGGAAGGCCAGCGGGTAGACCAGCACCAGGTAGAGAATAGAGAAAAAACCGATAGCCCCCGAAGCGAAGACTAAACCAGGGACCGCAATAAACGAGTAGGCTGTATAGACATCGCCCCCAAGCAGAAACCACGAAATAAGCGTGCCGAAGCGTCGGCCAGCGAGTCCCCATTCTTGCAGTCGATGTAAGTCGCCCGCTTGCCAATGTGCGGCGCGAAAGGCAAGGATAGTAACAAAGGTAAACATACCCACAAAAACACTGAGCATTTCCCAATGGATCATAAGACTCTCCCTCTCCAATAGCTCTCCAGACCGTAGATCGCCAGATTGAGCAATGTACGAGGCGTACATATGCCGATCTCGCCGTTACAGGTGGAGGGCATCCGCCGGTTTCACGTCAACTTATGTGCCAGATCCAGCCGTTGTAGCGTTGCTCTATCTATCTCTACGCCCTCTAGCGCATTTGCATCTAGATCTACAAATTCACGTGGAGTAGCTTTAATATGCTGCAAACGGGCGTGAGCCAGGCTAGCATTTGTGAGAATTGCGCCCGTCAGGTCGGCTTCTTGCAGGCTGGCTCTGACCAGGATGGCCGCTCGCAGATAGGCATTTTGCATCGTCGCCTGGTTGAGATTAGCGAGCGTGAGATTGGCTTTGCCCAGATTGATCTCGGTCAGGTCGGCGTGCAGAAGGTTGGCCATCAGCAGATTGGCTTTGCTGAGATTGGCCTTGTTGAGGTAGGCGCGGAAGAGGTAAGCACGAATAAAGTTTGCCGCACTGAAGTTGCCCTGGCTTAAATTGGCTTCGACCAGATTTGCGCCGTGTAGATTGGCGTTGCAGGCATAGACATTACTGAGATTGGCCTGACTGAGGTTAGCCAGTGCCAGATTTGCGTTGCCCAGATTGGCTTTGCTGAGATTGGCTCCGCTGAGGTTGGCTCCGGTTAGATGCGTGCGCGTGAGATCGGCGCGGACAAGGTTGGCTTCACTGA
>DAOTTJ010000079.1:0-11515 GCA_034437695.1 Ktedonobacteraceae bacterium | reverse complement strand
ACATCCTGCTCGATTGGTAGCATCAGACACTCGCGTTGCTCGACTTCGGATTGGCACGCGCAGAGCCAGACCCGAGTTACCTTCCCAACAGGATGAAGCTCGCTGCAGGGACTCGTGGCTATGTTGCACCGGAACAGTGGAATGAAGGAGCAATCAGTCCGGCCTCGGATATCTACGGCATGGGTATGGTGCTTGGCTGTGCCTTGACGGATAGCCGACCAGACGTAGCAATACGTGCCTCATCCTTTGCCGAACTCTGCGAGACCCTGTCTGAAGAAGAGAGGCAACTTCTCGCGTTCCTGGATCGGATGGTTGCGGCTCGTCAAGACGAGCGACCAGAGCTACGCGAGATTTCCTGCCTGCTCTCCCAGTTGTCCCACCAACGTTTCGGGATTGACTAACGTCTGCTCCTTTTCCCCCTACGCTCTCAGTTCGTTCACCTCTCTACGTCACGAAAGAACGCTGCGCTATGATCCCTTTCTCCTGTCCACGTGGACCACCACCTGGCGGCGTGTCGTTGTCCCAGGTCTTGTTTCTGTTGTTTTGTCTCTCTCAAGGAGGATTGTTCATGAGCCATATTGAAGAAGCTACCACCACCCTCGCCTTTCCCTTTCTGGCAACCCTTATCCAGCAAGGACATGCTGAAACCGTCGCACACCATCCGTGTATGGCACTGCTCCGTCAGGCAGTGACCCTGGTCGCTCGTACCTCTGGCGGCACCGTCCGTGCCACCTACACCACCTATGCTGGACAGAGGCAGCAGACGAATACGCACCTCGCATTGCATGTTCCAGGCACACTGCCACGTGGGATCGGTCTGCGCATTGATGAGCAAACGGGTCTCCTGTCCTTCATCGGCGATCCCTACGCTCACGAGGCGTTCTTTGCAGAAGTCCAACAGAAGATTGTCCAGAACTACGTCGTCCTGGCGCACGGTGCGGCCCTCCGGCGCATGAACGCGCAGGTTTCAACGCAGGTGCTCGACAATCAGCAGGTGATCATTACGGGGGTGCTGCATGGCTAATCTTCCCCCCAAACTGACGATTACCGTCAACCTCGATGGAGACATCTCCACCGATTTTTCGCACTTCCTTGGCCAGCACTGCCTTGCCGCAGGGAAGCAGTTCCACGCCCTCCTGGCAGAATACGGCATTACGACCGACGTGACCACCTTCACCCCAAAGCCCGAATTGCTGGTCTCGCCACCGTCTAGCGGAATGACCGTCCAGACCACCGACGTTCTTCACGAAGGAGAAGCCTGATGCACCAGTCTCTTGTTCAGGAAACCTCTGGGCAGACGCCTCTGCCTCCCAGAAATGCGGTTGTGATCGCACACCAGGAGGAACCTCGCACCCTTTACATCCTGCTTGGACCCGAGGGAGCGCTGAAAGTAGGAACGTGCGCCCACTGCGTGATCGAAGAACATGGACGACCTGCACGGGCCTGGGATGCGCAGGGAGACAACGCACTCGATTTTGATCGCGACACCCTGTTTGCTCACCTGGCCGACCTGGGTATCGTCTTGACCGACCGACAAGCATACATCTGTCCGTAACATCTCTTCTCCTGTCACGTTCCATCTCTGTTGTTTTTCTCTGGAGTACTGCACTTGGCAATACTCCAGGGATGTTTTTTGCTTGGGAGAACACACGCTTGACCACGACGCAGAGCACATCGAACCTTCAACCGATCTGGTGGCTCGACTTTCGCCGGCTGTTTCAGGCCGGGATGAGCCATTGTTTCATTGTCAGTGGGGATATTCACGGTGTCACCGCCTTCCATGGGCTTTCGCAGCAGGTGTTTCTGACTGGGGCGCTGGCCGAGACACGCGAAGTCGTTGCGTGTTACCATCCTGCAACCGGCATCACGTTCGCCAAACCGTCCATGCGTGCGGTTGCCCTGGAGATACTCGGGCCAGCATGGCAACCAGCCGCCGCAACGGATGATCCCTATACGGCAGCCCTTGACGCCCTCCATATCCAGGCGACGCCTCAGGATGTCTTTGCCTCGGCCAAAAAACCGGCGCAAGCACTGGCTATCCTGGACAACCTGCTGCACGCGCCACAAGCCACGCGCTATGAGACGGCCAGTGATGGCAGTACCCTGATCCATGGGCGCGTGGCCGTCGTTCTGGATCAGGCGGATTTCATCATTCCCATGGCGAACAAGGCTCAGATGCCTGATCCGCGTCTTGAGGTGTTGGCAATGCTCCTCGCGTGGGGACATGACCCCATCCTGGCTCGCCAACAAAATCCCATCTTGTTGCTGGCTCCCTTTGTGAGTGACCTGCATGCAGACGTGCTGGAGCGTTCGAGTGGCTATCGGCTCATTG
Organism: Ktedonobacteraceae bacterium; assembly: GCA_034437695.1. GTDB lineage: Bacteria > Chloroflexota > Ktedonobacteria > Ktedonobacterales > Ktedonobacteraceae > Paraktedonobacter. Next base: position 9,183 of record DAOTTJ010000079.1, on the reverse strand, counting down.
AGCAACCGTTGCCTGACGAACCAACGCGTCTTGCCTATCTGAGATGGTACCAGGATATCCATCGCAGAGACGCTCCCATTCCGCTCCTCGATCTGGATATCGAGGATTTTGCTCGGACAACCGCCGGGCTGGACTTGCGCCAGATCGAAGATGTCTATTTGGCCGGAGCCAGCGATCTTGACCATCCTGACGGACCTCCCCCAGGAGTCAGTCGGGTGCTGGTTAAAGAACGCAAAGATGCGATTATCCGCCAGCAGTTCAAAGAGGTGGTCGAAATGCTCGAACCGCTTCCCGGCGGCTTTGCCAGTCTTGGCGGGATGCAGGTCTTTACCACCTGGTTTCAGCATGAAGTCATCGCACCACTGCGTGCGGGGAGACTACGTGAGGTTCCACGCGGCATGCTCCTGGTTGGGCCTCCTGGCACGGGGAAGACCTTACTGGTACGCGCTGCTGCGTGGGAACTGGGATTTCATGCGATCCAGGTTCACATGGCCAATATCCTCGGGGGCATTGTCGGAGCCTCCGAACGCAACTTGCGGGACATCTTTCGTCTGGCACGAAACTTGGCTCCGACCTTCTTCTTCATTGATGAAATTGACGCATCGCTGTTTGCGAACCGAGGAGAGGCATCTGGAAGTCCCGTGGCAGGCAATCTCTTTGGTGCGATGCTGCAATTCCTGGGAGATACCTCGCTGCGTGGGCGCGTCATCGTCGTTGGTGCGACCAATCATCCCGAACGCCTGGACCCGGCCTTACGCCGCTCGGGCCGTTTTGAAGTGACCTTTCCCATCCTTAGCCCTGATGCCGCAGCGCGAGGAGAGATCCTGACCATCCAGGCCAGCCAACAAGAGACACGCCTTGCTTCTGAGGCGCTCCGTCTGCTGGTCGAGGAAACCGATCGCTATAGCGCGGCAGATTTGGAAGCGTTGGTCAGCGAAGCGAAGCTTCTCTCTCGTCTCGATGGGCTATCCACGATTGAGATGGCTCAGGCTCGCGCCGCGCTTGATAATCTCCGTCCGGCCACACTTGGGAATGTCGAGGCATACACACGTGCGGCGCTTGATGCCTGCACCAACCTGCGCTACCTCCCTCCCGCCATCGCCGAAGCCGAGCGGGCGCGTCTAGTCACCCTACGTCGGCATGTGGCCTCCTCATCTGCCACGGAATCCGCATCGTCCAGTACCCGGAGTGCTCGCAATCTCTAAGACCCTGATCATCGTTGTTTTGTTCATCACGCGTTCATGCCTCAAGGTCTGAGCGCGTGCTGTTTGTATCCTTTTGGAGGTTTGTATGACGCAACAGATGCTTTCCACCCCCTCAACACTCGTTCAAGAGACACGCCGCCAGCAAACGATTGCGCGTGTTCTGGGCGCTGAAACCTTTACGACCATCCCCTGGCAACGGTTGATGCAGGACGGAGCGCTTGTGCGCCTCCGCATCGGACGGTGTGGCTTTTCAACCAGACTCTTCCTCGAAGACATGGGGATTCACATCGAAGAGAGCACGGTGCGCGAAAAACTCGCCCGTTGGTTGATTCTGGGTGAAAAACGCTTGCTCCCCGAAGCGTATATGAAAGCCCTGGCCCGCATTGAGGGCGGTGCTCGCTACGCGCTCAAGGAACATGCTTTTCAGACAGAACTGGGCTTCTTTGTTCCAGTCACCTCCTATATGGTCTGGCGCACAAAAACGGAAGCCTTGCGCGAAGACTATCTGGCGTTGCGTGATGAGATTATCACCAATCATCGCGAGTTAGTACGGCAAGTGGTTTCAGAGTATGAAGTCATCGCAACGGATACCTATCAGCGTGTGCGTTCGACCCATCCTGAACTGCTCCACGAAGGGCAACAGCAGTTTGTCGCAGCGTATTGCAACCGCATCGCCGGGCAAATCCCCACGGTCGAGCATATCCGCGAGAGCTTCGCCTTCACCTTCTTCCGCGTGGATGGTACCCACCAACTGGAAGCATGGTCTGCGGATGCCACTTCCCAGGTGATGGGAACATCGACAGAAACCAACACGGAGACGGGCGATGCGACGATCGCGGCGCACCGTCTCCAGATGGAGCAACGTGTCCGTTCACAAGCCATCCTCAGGCAAGACGTGCGTCATGATGCGCAAGCCCATGTGCATGCCGCGCTGGATACGTTTCTGTCCTCCATCGTGGCTCAACTCAGGACACTGACCTATGATGCAGCCACGGATGTCCTGGCAACCCTCCAGCGCCGGGGAGGAGAACGCTTCTCAGGACGCTCAACGATGCAACTCAATAACCTGATCACCCACATCCGCTCTCTCAACTTCTTTGGCGATACCGAAATGGAGCAGATGATGGAGCGGGTCCAGGAGATTGTCGATCTGACGCCTTCCGAACGGCAACGGAGTCTGAGCGAGATCCAACAGACGCTCCGCGCCCTTGCCACGACCACACGAGCGACGTTACTGGACCTTGACGAAGAGACGCGTGCTCCTCGCACCGATCTGGGCATTGCCGCCTATCCATCGACCCACCTGGTTTCGTCCGCCCGCGCTGAGCTTCGTTTACCTCCCATCAATCTGACGACGCTTTCCCGCTTGCCTGCGGAGACCCGAACCAGTACCGGACGGGCCGAGTTCTCCGAGAACAGTGATGGATCGCTCTGGCAATTCGCCGAACAGCAGCAGACGCCCGCCCGAACGGCTCGCGCCCTCTAAACCAATCGCAGCACCTACGTCGATACTCCCTGTGTATCCGAGACGGACGATGGCTGCCCGTCTCGGATGCGTGTACGGAAAGAAAGGACTCTCTGCTATGTCTATGACCATTCCTCAAACGCTCCAGTGGTGGCAGCAACGCCTGGGACGCAGTATTCAGTTTCCCGTGATCCCTCCGGCGTGTGAGCAGGTCGTCGCGTCGGCTCGCGCTGCTGGTATTGCGGTTGGCACCCTCTACATCGTCTCCCGTCCCCTGGCGGAAGGCAGTCAGGGAACCTACGATCGAGAGACGGGGGACATCTGTTGTCATTATGAAGCGAAGCGAGGAGAACAAGGGCAACGCGAGGTCCTGCAATCGTTGCTCATCGTGCTGGCTGGGATCAAACTGCACGCCCCGGTCCCACAAACCATCGCGCAAGAATGGGAAGCAGTGCGGCAGGCAATTGAAGAAGGATACGCACTCGCCCAACAATGGGGCTATGCCGATCTCTTTGGGATAGATGATGTCACGCGACTGTTGACCAGAAGTGTTGAACTAGCGTACTGCCATCATCTCGCCGCAGAACTCGCAGGCAATCGCCTCCCGTGGGTGGCACGCAACGCGTATGCTGCGCTCGCTGCTCGACGCAATCACTATCCGTTGCTCAATACACAAGAACGCTTTGTGGAAGCACTCAGCGGAACCAGTGTTGACCCACAGGCCAATGATGCGCTCCTGACCTTCGAGCGCTCTCTGCTTCGCAAACGCTGGATGGTCACCACGTCTCGTCCCTCGGGTGAAAGCGCCTCCTTTGGTGAACTCGCCGTCCCAGGCTCATCTCGGTCAGCGCGATTCTTGCGTGCCGCGCTTGCTCGTGCAGCAGGATGGCCACGCGATGCGGTTTCAGAACACGCCAGACAGTCCTGGTACCAGGATGTCACCGATGAAACTGATCTTGCGGTCCTGATACGAACCCTCAACGGATGGCTCATTGAGACCCATCCCCAGGCTGCTGTCCGGCTCCTCTGTTGGGCCTATGGAGATGGCTATCGGCTCGCTATCGGCTCACCTCGCGTCTACCGACTCTCTCTCTCATACGAAGACGCCTCTCTCACAGAGCCAACAACCTGCGATCTCTGGGTGCTTTTTGCCGCACGCCCAACGGCAGAGCAACGAGCATTGGAAGCAGCATGGCAAACCCTTCTCTCATCCTGGCTTACCTGGAGCGAGGTGCAATGTGAACCAATGGCACAGGGACTCCAGATCCTCTGGACACTGCAAGGAGGACAGGCATGACAGCCGTCATGGATGATCACCCTTCAGAAACTCTAGGACATGACGTTCGTATGCGCTTGCAAAGAGCGCGTGCTTGAAGAGAGAACGGTCAATCAGGCCATTGCTTCCGAGCCAGATGGTTAGGAAGCAATGGCCTGTTGTAACCGACGCAAACGTTCGATAAGACGCTCACCCAAGCAGATCAACACGTGCAAGAGAGCGTAAAAGGAATGTACAAGAAAGGGTGTATCAGGTATACTGCTCTTCAAGAGACACCATTGAATGAGGAGTAGGATGTGTATCCAGTCACATGAGGAGAGTGTATCTGCACGGTCATGGTCTTGCTCTTTACCCGGCGATAACCAGAGAAGGAACGCCTATTCCAACGTATCTTTTTGACAGAGAGTTCTTCATAACAGATTGAGAGAGCAGATGCAAAAGCGTATGGAAAACGTCCAGGAAGGATATATTCCCGTCATTGGTGGCCTCGTTTGGTATCAAATCGTCAATCCTGGGAAAGGGATTCCACTCCTCACGCTTCACGGAGGCCCTGGATCTCCCCATGATTACCTTGAGCCACTCAAGGGACTAGCAAACGAGCGTCCAGTGATTTTCTATGATCAACTCGGTTGCGGAAAATCAGAACGTCCAAACAACACGATGCTCTGGCAGCGAAGCCGTTTTGTCGAAGAACTTGGGCAGGTCAAACAGGCTTTGAACCTTGAAAACGTTCACCTTTTTGGACATTCTTGGGGAAGCATGCTCGCCGTTGATGACGCACTCACCAAACCCGAAGGTCTGATGAGCCTCATTCTCGCCAGTCCAGCTCTTTCTCTGTCACGCTGGATCAACGATATGGAAATCTCTAGAAAGAACCTTCCTCTAGAGACGCAAACCATCCTGGCAGAACACGAGAGCCACGGCACCACTGATTCTCAGGAGTATCAGCAAGCTGCACGTGTCTTCTATATGCGCCATCTCTGCCGTCTTCATCCCTGGCCGGAGCCGTTGGAACGAACGCTGGCCGGAGAAGGGACGCAGGTCTACCAAACGATGTGGGGACCTTCCGAGTTTTGTGTGACGGGCAATCTCCGACATGACGATTGTACCGCTCTGTTAGACACCATTCCCATTCCGACACTCTTCACCTGTGGCCGCTACGACGAGGCCACACCAGAGACGACCGCCTGGTATCAAAGCCTCCTTCCGCAATCAGAACTCGCCATTTTTGAGCAAAGTGCGCATATGCCACACCTTGAGGAGACCGAACACTATCTCCAGACAATCAGAACATTCCTCTGGAATGCCGAACAGACTCGGTAGCAGAGAGCTACTCGTCTGGTTCTCAATGCTGCGCCAAGAGCTTTTCTTGTACGATTTTTACCGATGCCTCATCAGGCCAGAGCAGGCGCATGCCGCGCAATGTCTCGCGCACTTCCGCTCATCGCATGGCATCTTGAAGTTGCCATGCGACATCTTCGGCGGCATCCAGATAGACAATGGCGGGGTCGAGATCTCTTTGTTTCACCGCGACAGATGCCGCATAGTTGAGATGTTCTGCCCGAGGATCAGTCCAACTCGTCCCCTGCTCGATCGCTTTCAACATTTCCAGCAGGTTCACGCGCTCCCAGAACGTCAGATGAGCGATGTGATCCTTGACCGACCAGTCGCCATTCACCCCTGGCATCTGTATCTGCTGCTCACTCAGACCTGCGATCAGCGCAGCGAAATGCGTAGAGAGCGCACGTCTCATTTCTAAACGTTCTGCTTTGCTTTTCTGTTCTGTCATCGTTTTAGCTCCTTCTACAAGCTTTCAACTTCTTCCTTGAATAGAGCAGCAAATACGGTTATACCGCGTCCTAATTAAGACGAACTTCTAGATACAAGGCTCATCCTTGTATGATTTGACAATCTAAATGTCCTGGCTACTGACGCATAAGGTGTCCAGCCGTTGGTCTGTAGAGCCAGTTGAGAACCATTGCTTAAAGTAATATTGACCAGCTTTTGACGCATTTATGCGACTGTGGCGCCATTTTTGACAGAGTTCCTGTCCATTGGTCCATTCATGCAGAAATGAGCCATTTTGTTCGTCTCCGCATGGACGACGAGGACAGTAATTCGTTCAAACCGGACGGGATATGGGGATAGGGATCAAAGTGGCAAAAAGACGGTTTGTAGTCGAGCTGGTAAATAAGGCGAAGAGTGGTCAGGTTTTGAGTGGCGAGTGATCAATCAGCGTGAAGAGTGGACAGTTAAACCATTGAATGTTCGAGAACCCGCTCCATCTCCCCCTTCATTCAGCACTGCTTTGTAAATTGACCCGGTTTTTTATCAGAACCCACTGAATGCGGGCAGTTTACGCCCGCATTCCGTGATAATCTACGAGAAAAGAAGCAAAAAGGAGCACATTCTATGGCTGAAGACAACTTTACACTCACGACGTACTACACTATCTGGAAAGAGTATCAGGATCACGTCAAAGGGGCGATCGCGCCGCTTACCGCTGAACTGCTTGCGCTGCGTGCCGCGCCTCACCTGCGCCCCGTTGGCGAGAACGCTATACACATCATCGGTACCCGTATCGGCTGGTTCACTCAAACCCTAGGAGAAGAGTTTGGCGAGGAGATGAGTGCGTACCTGAAGCGAAACGGGGTTGCGCTGCGACAGGGGACACCCATCCCAACCGCAGCCGAACTGGCTCAAGGTCTCGACCTCACCTGGCAACTCATCGCGGATTGTCTGGCTCGCTGGAGTCCCCCCGACATGCAACAAACCTTCCCCGATGAGTTGGACGGCAAACAGATCTACCTGTCGCGTGCCTGGGTCGTCGGGCATGTGATGGAGCATGATATGCATCACGGCGGCGAACTCTCGTTCACCCTCGGCATGCATGGGGTTCCAGCTGATTTCCCTGGCTAGCAATCCAGAGAAAGAGAACTTTTCCCATGGGCAGATGTACGAGTGATCACTCTTCGCTCTGATTGATCACTCGCTACCACAAAAGCATTTCCCTCTCGCTTGTTGAAGAGTTTAAACACCCAAAGTGAGCAAGACCCTCAAAACCTGACCACTCTTCACCTTATTTGCCACGAGCACGAGCGTGCAACTGAATGATTTTCCCTCTCGCATCAACAGCTGTAGCTCTGCTGTCTCAAGTGGCTTATCAGGCCAATGAACTCCTTTGCTCTTTTGACCCATAAGCTGTCTGGTTAGTCATTGACCCATAAACGTTCCGATTAGACATTCACGAGCAGATAGCTTTGAGATGCGAGAGATGCGGCAGCAAGTTGATACAAAGAGGATCGTCTTGCCACCTGCTTAAGGAAAGGAAGATACGGAGGGAGGCGATGTCGAACAGCGATCAGACCATCAGGCTCATCTCTAGGCAATTCCCAACAGGCAGTGACTCCTGCTGCGCAGACTGGAAGAACATCGTTGAGGGGAAGTGGACGTATTTCAGTAATCAAATGCGTCAAACCATGGGATGCCTTTTGGCCTGCGCTTCGGCCAATGGTTAACCGAAGCGGTGGAAAGCGGGACACTGCCATCTGCGCTCAAGCCGTATCGATTCGATCGACCGACGTTGAGAAAGGGGAGACAGCAGAACGCCACTAGCAGAAACGCTTCATTTGGTACAAAGACTCTCTCTTGAATCTCTCTAGTCAGGTAAACGTATCACTGACAGATCGGTAAAACAACCATCATCCTTTCTGGAAAGGTTCCCCTTTCTCATCGAAGAATGACAACAATCCTACATTGTATAATGACGTATTCTTAACGCGCTGAAAATGGGGACTGACGACTTCAACGACAACCATTTCGGTGAGAAAGAGAACTTTTGCACGGAGCAGATGACTCATACGTGCGAGCGCTGAATCAGTTTTCTGACCAATAGAGACATGAATATGAGGAGAGATCTGCCCTGTCTCTTCATCAAAAGCCAACGTTCCAGCACCAACTGCTTCCACATTTTCTAAGTACACTTTTGACCAGATGGGAGCCTGTTTCTCCTCGATTTTCTCGCAGGTTCCTACCAGTTCTACTTCACTCATCCCTGCAATGAAAAACGGGATATATCCTTGCTTGACATGATTCGTTGAACAAAACTCGCTGAGTTCGGTGAAAAAGTCCTTTCCGTGTTCAAACGTGACAGAAAAGGTTCTTCCCAACGTTAACTCTGCACTTTTCATACGATCCTCATTTCTCCTCTGTGCAGTACAGATCTCTCTCAGAAGAAGGTTTGACGTACATCTCACCATCTTCGTGCGAACGCTGTAACCGAATGGCCCCTTCAAGAGATACTCAAAGCTCCAATTGTGTTTGAATGGAGCTTGATACCTCACTCGTTTTACCACATGTACTGTCCACCATCTACGATGATCTTTTGCCCATTGATATACCTGGCTTGATCAGAAAGCAGAAAACGCACCACCTCAGCAACCTCTTCAGGCATCCCGAAGCGTTTGAGTGGCACCTCCTGCAAACGTGGATGGAGAGGATCATCCAGGTGCAAGCGCTGTTCTGTCTCCTCTGTCCTTATTAACCCAGGAATGACGCAGTTCACACGTATTCTAGGAGCCAACTCTAGTGCCAAGCATTTTGTCATGACCAGGACACCCGCCTTGGCGGCACAGTAATTGATTCCATCTGTTCTGCCTCGTATTCCTGTTGAAGCACCTATATTCAAAATGACCCCTCCTTGTTCCTGTTGAAGCATCGCCAGTGATGCGATTTGGGAACAGAGAAAGACTCCTTTCATATTCACATTGATCACTGCATCCCAATCGTCCTCACTGATTTCGTGCAATGGTTTATCAATGTTCATTCCTGCATTATTAATAAGCACATCCAAGGAGTGGAACGTGTGGATAGTATCTTCTACAAGCCTCGCTACCTCCGTTTTGTGGGAGACATCTGCTTTCCGAAGAAGTACATGCGAGGTTATCTCCTTCAATTCCGCGAACGTTTGTCGCGCACTGGTCTCATCGCGGCTATAGTTCAGCACCAGATTATAGTCTTGGCGTGCAAGGTTCAATGCAATGGCTTTTCCAATCCCTCTGGTTGCACCTGTAATGAGGGCGGTTTTTGATCTCGGATAGTCCATCTTTTTCCTCTGAAGAAAGAGCAATACCTGATTCTTCTTTCGAACGATTAGCTGATGAGCAAATCAGCGAGATATTGTACCGTTGGCTCATGAGGCCAACGGTTGGCTCCTAGCGTATAGGCATCAATCATCT
>DAOTTJ010000078.1:0-29343 GCA_034437695.1 Ktedonobacteraceae bacterium | reverse complement strand
GCCCTGGAGAAAGCCAAAAGCCCTATTGACTTATACACAAATATCATGTATGATTGGTAGGGTGGAAGTCAGTGGCGGTTAAGGACTATTCAGGGTAAGTGAAGTGAAGTGAGAGGAACAAACACCGTGGCAACAACCAACGATACTGTAAATATAACCTCTGTATCAACAACCACAACTAAAAAAACGTTTCCCGTAGCCCGCCTGCTCTTGCTTGTGCCTCTCCTTGTGCTTGGCTGGCCCGGACTCTACAATCTTCAACGACCAGAGCTTGCCGGTATACCCTTCTTTTACTGGTTCCAAATCCTCTGGGTCGTCCTTACAGCACTTATCACGGCTGTCGTCTATACGACTGAACTGTAAGGTCCACGCGCTGCTGCACACTTCCTCACCGACGTTACGCAGGAAACGCAACTACATATACCACGTAGATAGATTTACCTGTAACCTGTCATGGTGCCGGGCGCACGCAGGCGTCCGCAACCACCAGTTCTCTGACGAACACGAGCACCAACGGGCCAGCTATTCCATATAGCAGCTATAATATAACAGGCCCGATTAAGAGAAGAGGTGCTCTTTGGAAAGCACCGCAGGTAGTGAGCAGACTACACAGCCGCACCGCAGCGGCACCACGACCCGGATGGTCCCCGCCCACGATCTCTTGTCGCCATCCTCTGTTGAGCGTCCAGTCGCTCAGCATGGCTAGCTTACCGCTGCCCTGGGCTTAGCCTGACTTTAATTGACAGGTATAGGGTACTGTGCTAGGATAGCCGATGGAAGTGTACAAAAGACACTAGGTAGTCACGTCTCATTCACTCATAACGGGTAATTCAACATAACATAAAGGAATGAAGGGTCCCAAAAGACATGGGAACAACAGACACTCTCCCCATCTTTATTCTGGTAACGCTGGCTGTCCTCTTCGGCATCCTGGTTATGGTCCTGACTTCGTTTCTAGGACCAAAAAAACCATCGCCGGAGAAGCTGGCTCCTTACGAGTGCGGCATTCAAGAGATTGAAGCGCCTAAACGTCGTTTCTCTGTGAAATATCTCCTCACAGGTATGCTTTTTATCGTCTTCGATATCGAAATCGTCTCTTTTTATCCCCTGGCTATCCTGCTCCGCTACGATCTCAAGGTCCTGGGGCTGGTTGAGCTATTGATCTTTTTGTTTGTTCTGATGATTGGCTACATATATGTGTGGCGAAAGGGGGCATTCACATGGGAGTAAACAACCCCTGGGAGCCAGTGCAGACGTTCTCTAACGCACAAACGACCCGCCAGCGCGTCGACCTGCATGTGAAAAATGGCGAGTCGGGCATTCTGACCACTCAGGTCAGTAAATTGATCGATTGGGGACGCAGCGGCTCTCTCTGGCCCGCACTCTTTGGTCTCGCCTGTTGCGCAATCGAGATGATGGCCACCAGCGCCGACCGCTTCGATATTTCACGTTTTGGAGCCGAGGTCTACCGCGCTTCACCACGCCAGGCCGACCTGATGATTGTCGCCGGGCGCTGCTCGATTAAGATGGCTCCCGTCCTGCGACAGATCTACGACCAGATGCCCGACCCGAAATGGGTGATCGCTATGGGTGCCTGCGCTTCCTGCGGCGGCGTCTTTAATAACTATGCCATCGTTCAGGGCGTCGATAAAATTGTCCCGGTTGATGTGTTTATCCCCGGTTGCCCCCCAACACCGGATATGCTGCTCTTTGGCTTTAATGAGCTTCAGCGCAAGATCCGCGAGGGTATACCCAATCCGCCCGATCCGCTTAAAGCTAGCGGCATCAAGCTGGTTGGACCGATTGGCGACTTCGCAGAGTAGGGAGGGAGTTCGGCTGTCATGGCAATTACCGCAGTTTCAACCGTCACTCTGGTTACAGAGAAGTTCCCCCAGGCAGTTGTCGATACGGAAAGTTTCCGCGACGAATATACTATCGTGCTGCAACCAGCCTTCTTGACCACAGTGTGCGCTTATTTACTCAAAAATCTGCGCTATAATTTTCTTTCGACACTCACCGCAGTAGACTGGCCCGAACGCGCTCCACGCTTCGATGTGGTCTATCAACTGCTCTCACTGCCTAATCAGTGCAGCCTGCGCCTGAAAGTACGCGTGGGCATGCGCGGCGAAGAACACCCCTCCGTACCAAGCGTCTGCCCGATCTGGCCCGGCGCAAATTGGTATGAGCGCGAGGTGTTTGACCTCTTTGGCATCACGTTCGACGGCCACCCCGACCTGCGCCGCATTCTCATGCCGCCCGACTGGACCTCGCACCCGCTGCGTAAGGATTATCCACTGACCGGCTTCGATCTGCCCGAACCACACTGGGGCGGCCAGGTTCCCTATGATGCCGATCCAGGCGTCGGCAACCAGACGCTCCGCTCACCCGATGGCCGCGCTCTGGACGATAGCCGCAGCCGCGTGAACCAGAATCAGGAGCCTGGCACTCCCAGAAAAGAGTAATGCACATACGCACAATCCCAGGCTAAAGAGGACTGTATGCAAAAACAAGAGATCGCAACACAATATAAACTTGAGGACAGTCAGTCCCTCGACGATGGCCAGCATATCGATACGATGACCATCAATATGGGACCGCAACACCCCAGTACTCATGGGGTGCTACGTCTGATTCTGACTATCAATGGCGAAACTGTCGTCAAGGCTGTACCCGATATTGGCTTCCTGCATACCGGGATCGAGAAAACTGCTGAAGCCAAAACCTATCACCAAGCCCTGGTTCTGACCGATCGCATGGACTATCTCGCACCGCTCAATAATAATCTCGGCTACGCTCTGGCAGTGGAGAAGCTTCTGGGCATCGAAGACCAGATCTCTGAGAAGATTAAGTTTGTGCGCGTGGCTCTGGCCGAACTTCAACGCATCGCCAGCCATCTCGTCTGGCTGGGAACCCACGCCCTCGATCTGGGCGCGATGAGCACCTTTCTCTACTGCTTCCGCGAACGCGAATTGATCCTCGATGTCTTCGAGGATATCTCCGGCGTCCGCATGATGACCAGCTATATCTGCCCCGGCGGCTTGCAGGCCGATATTACCTCAACATTTGCGCAGAAGGTCAAGGCCTTCACCAGCGTCTTTCCTCAGCGCCTGCAAGAATACCACAACCTGCTGACTAACAATCAGCTATGGATCGAACGCACACGCGGCGTTGCCCTGCTCAGCGCCCAGGACGCCCTGGCCTACGGGGCCAGCGGCCCCACTCTGCGCGGCAGCAATGTGGTCTGGGATATTCGCAAAGCTTTCCCCTATAGCGGCTACGAGCAGTTTGACTTCGATATCCCGGTCGGCACCAATGGCGATGTCTACGACCGCTACTTAGTGCGCATGCTCGAAATGCAGGAGAGCCTGAATATTATCAACCAGGCAATGGACGGGATGCCGGCTGGCCCATACCGCGTGGCCGATCCCAAGATCGCACCTCCACCTAAGTGGCAGATCACCGGCAGCATGGAAGCGCTCATCCACCACTTTAAACTCTTTACCGAAGGCTATCGCCCACCCAGAGGCGAGGTCTTTGTCCGTACCGAGTCCCCAAAAGGCGAACTCGGCTACTATATCGTCAGCGACGGCAGCGCCAGACCCTACCGCATGCATGTACGCGCTCCTTCCTTCGCCAACCTGGAAGTGCTGCCACTCATGATCGAAGGCCAGTTGCTCTCCGATGTAGTAGCGGCCATTGGTAGCATTGACATCGTGCTTGGAGAGGTTGACCGATGATTTCAGAACAGGCAAAAGAACGTATGCGTGCTCTCGCAGCCCGCTATCCCGTAGCTCGCTCGGCTGTCCTACCCGCCCTGCATATCGCCCAGGGCGAGGAGGGCTATGTGACGCAAGAGGGCATCGAGGCCGTCGCATCCGCACTCCAACTTACTGTCGACGATGTGAAAAGTGTCGCTACCTTTTATACGATGTATTACCATCGTCCACATGGACAGAAGGTGATTAGCGTCTGCACCGGCATCTCGTGCTATCTGCGTAACTGCGATCAGTTGGTCGAGCACTTTGAGCAACGTCTGGGCATCAAACGCGGCGAAACTACGGCCGACGGCAGATTTACACTCGAATGCGCAGAGTGCCTAGCCTCGTGCGGCACTGCCCCGGCCCTCCAGGTCAATGGCGAGTTCGTCGAAAACGTTACACTGGAGCGAGCCGATGCACTGGTCGACGAACTGACCAGCGAAATGACTGCAAGCAAGACCAGCGCACCCGTACAAGGGCAAGCGGTGAGATAACAGGTCGGATCGGGTCCGCCTGACAGCGGTCGGTCAGATCAAAAGGAAACAGATGCTATGCCAGAATTGATTGTCACAAAAAATATCGACGCGCCCGGCCTGGCAACGCTGGACGGCTATCGTCAGTACGATGGCTATCGAGGTCTGGAAAAGGCGGTCGCCGACTATCAACCAGAAGAGCTGGTCGATATGATCAAGAAGTCGGGCCTGCGCGGTCGCGGCGGCGCAGGCTTTCCTACAGGACTGAAATGGAGCTTCCTGGCCAAAAATGAGCCGCGCTATCTCTGCTGCAACTGCGACGAGAGCGAACCCGGCACCTTTAAAGACCGCATGCTGATGGAGAAAAATCCCCATCAACTCGTCGAAGGCGTGATTATTACTAGCTACGCCTGCCGCGTCTCGACAGCTTTTATCTACATTCGTGGCGAACTTCCCTTCGCCGCCCGCCAGGTAGAGAAAGCGGTTGAAGACGCCTATGCGGCTGGCTATATCGGGAAAAATATCCTGGGCAGCGGCTTCTCTTTGGACGTGATAGTCCATCGCGGCGCGGGCGCGTACATCTGCGGTGAAGAGAGTTCACTGATGGAATCGCTGGAAGGCAAGCGCGGCTATCCACGCCTGAAACCTCCCTTCCCGGCAGCGGTCGGCCTCTATGGCGGTCCCACGGTCATCAATAACTGCGAGACGCTCTCAACTCTGCCAGCCATCATACGCAATGGACCCGACTGGTACGCCAGCTTTGGCACCGAGAAGAGCAAGGGGACGCGCGTCTTCTGCCTGAGCGGTCACGTCAAAAAGCCGGGCAACTACGAGCTGCCCCTGGGCCTGCCATTTCGCACGCTGATCTACGACGAGCAGTACGGCGGCGGCATCCTCGGCGATAAACAGTTGAAAGCTATCATTCCAGGTGGCTCGTCTTCTCCCATCCTGGGAGCAGACAAGCTCGATGTCACGATGGACTACGAGGCCATCGCGGCGGCTGGCTCAATGGGTGGCTCCGGCGGCGTGATCATCATCAGCGAGGAAGCCTGCATCGTCGGCGCAATCCTGCGCATGACCGAGTTCTACCGCGATGAGTCGTGCGGCAAATGCACCCCCTGTCGCGAAGGAACCTACTGGCTGACCGAAATCCTTCACCGCCTTGAACATAATCAAGGCAAAGAGAAGGACCTCGCCCTGCTCGTCGATATCTGCGACAATATCAGCGGCAAGTCGTTTTGTCCTCTGGGCGATGCGGCAACCAGCTCGATTGTCAGCGGTATTCGACTCTTTCGCGATGAGTTTGCAGAACATATACGCCTGGGTGGCTGCCCTAAACAGCTAGCACACGCGGGCGCACACTAAACAAACATTTTTATTGATTGTGCAAGGGCGCTAGCCGCCCCGTACTTCTATACGGTAATAAAAAGTTATGCCAGAAGAGAAAACAGATAACCTCGTCCACTTGACCATCGACGAACTACCCGTCGCTGTTCCACCCGGAACACTGGTCTGGGCGGCGGCAAAACAGGCCGGGATTGAGATACCAATCTATTGCTATCATCCCAAGATGCCCCCGCTGGGTGCCTGCCGCATGTGTTTTGTCGAGATCGAGAAGATCCCCAAACCTCCACAAACGGCGTGTACTACGCCAGTGAGCGAGGGGATGATCGTCCATACAAAGACCGATAAAGTCCTCAAAGCCCGCCGCGGCACGCTTGAGTTCCTGCTGATCAACCACCCGCTCGATTGTCCAATCTGCGACAAAGGCGGCGAGTGCGATCTACAGGATTTCACTCTGCGCCACGGTCCAGGCGGCACACGCTTCGATCTTAACAAGCGCCATTATCCCAAACCGATCCCGGTCAGCAACGAGATCATGCTCGACCGCGAGCGCTGCATCCTCTGTCAACGCTGCACGCGGTTCAGCTCAGATATCTCAATGGATAACGGGCTGGTCATGATCGCACGCGGCTACCGCATGGAGGTCGGCACTGCGCCCGAGCACGCCTTCGACTCGGTCTTTTCGGGTAATACCGTCGAGATCTGTCCAGTCGGAGCGCTGACCGCCTCGGCGTATCGCTTTAAGTCGCGCCCCTGGGAACTGAAACACGTTTCAAGCGTGTGCAACAACTGTAGCGTCGGCTGCAACGCCCGCCTGGATGTGCGCGTGGATAAGATTATGCGCCTGAGTTCGCGCCAGAACGACGCGATCGACGATGGCTGGCTGTGCAACCGAGGCCGCTGGGGCTTTGAGTTTGTCAATAGTCCCAAACGTCTGCGCACCCCGCTGATCCGCCAGGGCGACCAGCTGGAGCCTGCAACCTGGGAGCAGGCGTATTACATGATCGCTTCACGTCTGAACAGTACTATCAAGATGCACGGCGCTGCATCGGTCGCGGGCATCGGCTCCACGCGCACAACCAACGAGGAAGCCTATCTCTTCCAGAAGCTGCTGCGCACGGTGCTGAACACTCCTAACGTCGACCACCACCACGGCGCGTTCCCTGGACCCCGCGACCCTCTGACCGGTCAGCCCTGGGCGATGACCAACAGTATCGCGGAGATCGAAAAAGCGTCACATATCGTGCTGATCGCCTCCGATCCCTACGAACGCCAGCCAATCCTCAATCTGCGCATCAAAAAGGCCATGAAGGCCGGCGCACGCATCTTGCTGGTCAACGAAGCCGCGACCGAACTCGATCGCCTGGCGACCGACAAGGTCACGCTACCCCAGCACGGAGCCGGGCTGGCCGCGAAGGTCCTCCTGGCCCACGCACTGAGCGACGAAAAAACGCTCGGTCAGTACGAGTCGCTGCGCACCCGTTCGCAGCAGGAGATCGCAGCAGCCAGAGCAGGTCTGGGTGCCACAGTCGTAGCTCAGCTTGAGACTCTGGCACAGACCATCGCCAGCGCAAAGGGAGCTATCATCCTCTACGACGAGATGGCTACCCTGGCTCCCAATAGTGCAGACCTGGCGGCAGACCTCCAGGCGCTCGCAGTCGTCACTGGCAATATCAACCGTCCAGGCGCTGGCGTCGGACCACTCTTTGCCGACGCCAACTCGCTGGGCGCACGCGATATGGGCCTCTTGCCCGACTCGCTGCCCGGCTACCAGCCCGCTGAAGAGGTCGGCCTGCCCTACGACGAACTGCTCGCCAGTGACCAGATTCGCGCTATGTTTGTCATGGGGGCCAACCCGCTGCGCCACGGCTCGCTGCCGCCCTCGCTTGAATTTCTGGTCGTCATGGATATCACCCTCAGCGAGACTGCACAACAGGCCGACATCGTTCTGCCAGCCGTAAGCTTCGCCGAAAAAGATGGCACGATGACCAACCTGGACCACCACGTCCAGGCCGTTCGCCGCGCTCTGCGCCCACTACCAGGTGCCAAAACCGACTGGGAGATCCTCCTCGCCCTGGCCAACCACATGGGCCAGAAATGGTCCTACACTAGCCCCAAAGACGTGCTGGCAGAGATCGCCGCGACCAATCCCCTCTACCACGGGCTAACCTGGGAAGACCTGGGCGAGCAAGGCGTGCGCATTCGCGAACAGGAGGTGGCTCATGCTTGATTTTCTCAACAATGAGATAGTGGCCAGCGTGATCAAAAGCGCGATAGTCATCTTCGCCCTGCTGACCGCCTTCGCCTATATGACACTGATCGAGCGCCGCGTAGTGGCAAAGATCCAGGGCCGCATCGGTCCAAATCGCCTGGGACCCCTCGGCATGTTCCAGCCGGTCGCCGACGCGATCAAGTTGGCCTTTAAAGAGCAGATTATGCCGACACAGGCAAAAAAAGCCGTCTACCTGGTCGCACCGATCATCTCGGTAGTGGTCGCGCTCTGCGCCTTCGCCGTCGTGCCGATCGGCAATAACTGGAACCCCGGCCATCCGAGCGTCTGGGACCCGATTATTGGCGATGTCAATATCGGTCTGCTGTGGATTCTCTCAATCTCCTCGCTGGCCGTCTACGGCATCGTCCTCGGCGGCTGGGCCTCAGGCAATCGCTACTCACTGCTTGGCGCATTGCGCAGCGCGGCACAGATGGTCTCCTACGAAACTAGTCTGGGCCTCGCACTGAGCGGGGCCTTGATGTGGGCCGGTACACTGAGTATGGTGGGCATCGTACACGCCCAAGTCCACGAGGGCATCTGGTTTATCATGGCACAACCACTGGGCTTCTTCCTCTACCTGATCGCAGGAATCGCAGAAGTCAACCGCGCACCCTTCGACTTGCCAGAAGCCGAACAAGAATTGACCGCAGGCTACCTGACCGAATACAGCGGTCTGCGCTGGAGCCTCTACCAGATGGCCGAGTACATTAACATGATCACCGTGAGCGCCGTCGCCTCAACCCTCTTCCTGGGCGGTTGGAGCTTCTTTGGCCTGGAACGCTTCGCGCTCCTCTCGATAGTATTCTTCCTGCTCAAAATCGCCATCTTTCTGTTTCTTTTTATCTGGCTGCGTGCCACCTTGCCGCGCATCCGTTACGACCGCCTGATGCGCCTGGGCTGGGAGACACTCCTGCCCCTGGCCGTACTCAACATCGTAATCACAGCGATCTGCGTCACCTTTGGCCTATACTGGTGGGTCAACTTTCTGGCCGACGCCGTCGTCATCGCAGGCGTCATTCTCTACGAACGCCGCGCAATCCAGCGCTCGTCCAAAACCATCGAAATAGCCGGAGCTTACGGCAAAACCAGAGAGATCAGCCTGCCAGCTTCGGTCCGACTAGCAAAGTTTGAGAAAGTCGCAGTCGATACCAAAACCGCCGGAGTCAACTAGCCTGTGTTCCAGGAACCGCTCGCTCACTTATCGAGGCGGGGATGCAAGGGGGTCAGGGCGGTTCGGAAGCCATCAAAAGCGGGGATGCAAGGGGTGCAACCCCTTGACCGGGGTCTGGGGCTGTGTCCCAGCCTTCCTCCCCCTCCTCGTCGCCTGCGGCGACGAGTCACAGGAAGCTCACTAGAGCAATAGGCGCAGACGTAGGCGGGATGGTTAAGGGCAGCAGCCCTTAACCAGGGCCTGGGGTGTCCCCAACACCCTTTCTCTTTTGTTATGCATGTTCTGCCGGAGGCAAAACACGCACAACAGGAGCGCAGATCACCTAAACAAGGAATATAAAAAAATCGCCACATAAGCAAATAAACTATCGCGAAAGGCAGCGAACATGTCACTCGACATTCTCAAGGGTATGGCAACGACCCTGAAAAATATCGGAAAAAAGCCGACGACCATCTCATATCCTGAAGAGGAGCGAGAACTCCCGGCACGCTTCCGTGGACGACACGTCTTGCATCGCTACGACAACGGGTTGGAGCGCTGCGTGGGATGCTTCCTGTGCGCTGGCGCGTGTCCGGCCAACGCCATCTATATCGAGGCCGACGAGAACACCGACGAGCAGCGCATCTCGGCTGGCGAACGCTATGCAAAGGTTTTCGATGTCAATATGCTGCGCTGCATCTTCTGCGGCTATTGCCAGGCAGCGTGTCCCACAGGCGCGATTACGCTAGAACAGCAGTATAAGCTCTCCTCGTACCATGCGGAAGACCTGGTGTACCACAAAGAGCAACTGCTTGAGCCAGCGAACCAGGCCACGATCGGCTCGGCCGCCGTCTGGCTCGATCCGGCCCCGGAAGAGGCCGGACAACCAGTGCCGCAGGGACTGAACCTGTTCGACGGCTCGCCGGCCAGTTCCGCCGCTGTGGGCCTGGGCGACCTGGCGACCGAGCGCCAGGTGTTGATAACAAACGAAGACCAGGACCGCGACCGGCGTCCACTGCAACATGAGAAAGGACAGGCTGACTGATGAGTGTCGATACACCAACGTTTCTAGCCTTTTTCATCCTGGCCGTCGCCACGATTGCCGCTGGTCTGGGCGTCATTCTCTTTAGAAACGCCGTTCACAGTGCGCTGAGTCTGATCCTGGCGCTGCTCTTCCTGGCCCTCTTCTACCTGCAACTGGGCGCACTGTTTATCGCCATTGTTCAGGTATTGATCTACGCCGGAGCAATCATGGTCCTCTTCCTTTTTGTGGTCACGATGCTGGCCAGCGAGGAGACGGGCGATGTCACCACGGCGGGCAATAGCCACATCTGGCAGCGCGGGATCGCTGCCACGCTTGGCTTTATCCTGGTTGGAGCGCTGAGTTACCTGCTCTTCACCGGCACTGCCGTCGAGAGCACTGCCACTCTGGCCGCTGGCAACCCCAACGGCATGGCAGCTAACGTCGCGAAATACGGCGGCGACACGCAGGCCTTTGGCATCGCGCTCTTCCACGGCTTCGGCTTTCCCTTTGAAATCACCAGCCTGCTGATTATTGTCGCCCTGCTGGGAGCGATGGTGCTGGGCCACTGGAGTCAACGTGAGACGGGTAGTACCCGCTAGATCGGAGCAATCCATGCATACCATACCAGTTTCATGGTATCTGATAGTGAGCGCCGTCCTGTTTACCATTGGCACGGCGGGCGTCCTGGTACGACGCAATCCACTGACCATCTTTATGTCCATCGAGCTTATGCTGAATGCCGTGAACCTCTCTTTTATTACGTTCTCGCGCTATCTGAATTCGGTGGATGGGCAGATGTTTGTCTTTCTGGTTCTGACCGTTGCGGCGGCTGAAGTAGTGGTCGGTCTGGCTATTATCGTCTCGATTTTCCGTACACGCCGCAACATCGATGTAGACGACATGAATGTGCTACGAGGGTAAGTCATGACAAATCTTACTATCTGGGTGCTGGTTCTGCCTTTGCTCGGGTTCATTCTCCTGGGCCTGTTCGGCAAAGCGATGCCACGCTCTCTTCTCTTAACTATCGCGTGGGGAGCCTCTGGCCTGGCTTTTCTTATGGCCGCCATCAGCTTTCTCTCCATGCTGCAAACAACGCCCGATGCGGCCCGCCTGAGCGACGTGGTCTACTACACCTGGACCAATGCAGGCAGCGTTGGAACCGGTGTGCTGAGCAACAATGCCGTTTTAACTATCAACTTTGGCCTGTTACTCGATCCACTCTCGGCGACGATGTTGCTGGTGATCACAGGGGTGGGTTTTCTAATCCATGTCTATTCAGCCGGCTATATGCACGACGACGAAGGCTTCGGGCGCTTCTTCGCCTACCTCAATTTCTTTATCTTCGCGATGGTCCTGCTGGTCAGCGCGGATAATTTCCTCTTTCTGCTGGTCGGTTGGGGGCTGGTTGGGCTGGCCTCTTTCCTGCTAATCGGCTTCTGGTTCTCACGTCGCTCTGCCGTCGCGGCCGCACGCAAGGCGCTGATTATTAATATCATCGGCGACTTTGGTCTGATGATCGCCATCTTCCTGATCTTTCAGAACTATGGCACCCTCAACTACGTGACGGCCAACGGGATCAACGGGGTCTTCAACCTGGTCGCGACTCAGGGTGTCTCGGTGGGAATCACCACGGCTATCTGTCTGATGCTCTTTGTCGCCTGTGCCGCCAAGTCGGCTCAGCTTCCACTCTACATGTGGCTGCCGGACGCGATGGAGGGTCCTACCCCTGTCAGCGCACTGATCCACGCCGCGACGATGGTCACGGCTGGCGTCTATCTGGTGGCGCGTGCCAACGTGCTCTTCCAGGTCTCGCCGGCCGCACTGACCACCGTCGCAGTTATTGGCGCAGCTACCGCGCTCTTTGCCGCGACTATCGCGCTCTTCCAGCTCGATATCAAGCGCGTCCTGGCCTACTCAACTATCAGCCAGCTCGGCTATATGTTTATGGCCGAGGGCGCACAAAACTACACCTCCGGGATCTTTCACCTGACCACTCACGCCTATTTTAAAGCGCTCCTCTTCCTGGGCGCTGGCTCGGTCATTCACGCCCTGGGTGGCGAGCAAGATATGCGCATGATGGGCGGTCTGCGCCATCGCCTCAGGATCACCTTCTGGACCTTCCTGATTGCGGCCCTGGCGATCAGCGGGATCTTTCCCCTGGCTGGCTTCTGGAGTAAAGACGAGATTATCGGCTCACTCCTGGCTCAGGCTGTCAACGGTGGCGGGGCCTACTTCTACATCCTCTGGGCGGTCGCGCTGCTCACCGCTGGTCTGACTGCATTCTATATGTTCCGTCTGACCCTGGCGATCTTTTTCGGCACGTACCGCGGCCACGGTCCACTGACCCACAGCCACGGCGACGAGAGCGAGAACGAGACGCAGACCGCACACGGCGGTCTCTACGCCATCTACGAATCACCGACTATCATGACCACCCCGCTGCTCATTCTAGCGGTCCTCTCGGTGATCGGCGGCCTGGTCGGCTCGTTCGCCATCTTTAACGATGCGAAATGGATGCCCTTTGCCCATCTTTTAAACCCACTCTTCACCAACTCAGCATGGACCAGCGTCAACCTTCATGAAGTGCCGCTGAGCGTCGGTCTGGAATGGCTCTCGACTGGCCTGAGCCTTGCCCTTGCGCTGCTGGGTATTCTAGGCGCGTGGCTGGTGTATCGCCGCGGCTTTAACTACGAGGCGAGCAGAAACCCACTCTATCGGCTGGTTCTGCATAAGTACTACGTCGATGAGCTATGTACGGCAGTGCTCATCAATCCACTGCTCTGGGTGGGACGCACAGCTAGCACCTTGCTGGAGGGCGATCTCCTGGATCAGGGAAGTTATGGCCTCGGCCGACTGACGAGTGGTCTGAGCAACGTCCTGCGGCGTCTGCAAACCGGCTACATGCGCAACTATGCCCTGGCAATCCTCTTTGGCGTCGTTCTGTTGATCATTTATTACGCTGTGATGAGGGGGTAGAGAGATGTTTCCATTGCTATCCACCATTGTATTCGTACCCTTGCTGGGCGGGATCATCGTCATGTTCCTGCCAGAGCGCATGACCAGTCTCATTCGCGGCATAGCGCTTGGCGCAGCCGTCTTAGACCTGCTCTTTGTCTTTGGTCTCTTCCTGGCCTATGCGCAGTCAAATCTGGCCGCGAGCAGCGCGATTATCGGCTCGCCCTTTAGCAGCACCTTCCTGACCACGGCAGCCGAGAATATCCCGCTGGTCTCGACCAACAGCTTCACGCTGAGCTATAGTCTCGGCGTAGATGGCATCAGCCTGCTGCTGGTCGCGCTCACTTCGCTGCTGAGCGCGGTCTGCATCGGTGCGTCCTTCCGCATCGACCAGCGCCTTAAACAGTATATGGCCTTTATGCTGCTGCTAGAGTGCGGCATTCTAGGCGTCTTTCTGGCCACAAATCTTTTCCTTTTCTACATTTTCTGGGAACTGATGCTTATCCCCGCCTACCTGCTGGTCGGCGTCTGGGGCGGTCAGCGGCGTATCTATGCGGCTATGAAGTTTGTGCTCTATACGTCTGTTGGCAGCCTGCTTATGCTGGCTGGCATCATCGCGCTGGGCTACTATCATCAGCTAGCCGAGGGCGGCGCTTATACGCTGAACTTCTTTGAGCTGCTGAATACTCGGTTGGACCCCACGGTGCAGGCGTGGCTTTTCCTGGCAATGTCCCTCGCTTTTCTGGTGAAAATTCCACTCATTCCATTCCATAGCTGGCTACCGGACGCGTATAGCGAGGCCCCAGCACCGGTTACAGCGATGCTGGCCGGCGCAATGTCAAAAACTGGCGCGTATGGCTTCCTGCGCTTCTGCATTCCACTCTTTCCCCACGCCTTTCAACAGTTCTCAACGCTCTTGAGCGTCCTGGCTGTGATCAGTATCCTCTACTGCGCAGTTATGGCGCTTGTGCAGACCGATATGAAACGCCTGCTCGGCTATTCGAGTATTAGCCACCTGGGCATAGTCATGCTTGGGATGTTTGCGCTGAATGTGCAGGGCGTCGACGGGGCAGTGATGCAGATGATCAATCACGGAATTACGATCGCAGCCCTCTTCCTGCTCGCTGGCTACCTTGAGACACGCGCAGGCACACGCTCCTTGAGCGATTTCAGCGGTCTGGCTCGCCGCGTACCGGTTCTGGCCACTATCCTGTTTATCGCCTGCCTCTCCTCGCTCGGTCTGCCAGGCCTGAACAGCTTCGCAGGCGAGTTTCTGGCCCTGATCGGCATCTTTCAGCATAGCGTGGTACTCGGTGTGCTGGCGACGGCGGTCGTTGTTCCTGCGGCCTGGTATATGGTGCGCCTCTTCCTGAATACGATGGAAGGGCCTGCTCTAACCGAAGGCCAGGTCTTCGCGACGTTACGCAAAGGTCTGTTTAGTGATATCCAGATCGGCGAGTTTGTGGTCGTGCTCCCACTTATCGTGCTGATCTTTCTTATTGGCTTCCTACCAAACGCGCTGACCGCGGTGATAGAGCCATCGGTTGTAAATACGCTGCAACATGCTTTAAGTGTTGGAAGCGCCTTGATAAGATAGGGCGGTTATCTATGTCGTTTACCTATATAGCATCAGCCAGCGACTGGGTGCGCATTCTGCCCCTACTCGTTCTGGCAGGGATGGGCTTACTCACGCTCATGGCAGACCTGTTCCTGCCACAGGGCATGCAAGCACGCCTGGCTTTAATGAGACGCCCTGGCGCATCCATCCCAGCTTCATTCTTGCTGCTCCCACTGCTGAGTCTACTCGGCCTGGCAGGGGCGCTGGCAGCGTCAATTGTGCTCTTCGCCGCGGGCGATCAACAGACGGCCTTCTACGGAGCCTTAGCCTCAGACCAGGGGACGATGTACGCGTACATCATCATTATCAGCGCAGCTTTCTTGACTGTGCTCCTCTCCCCAGGGTATATGAAGCGACAGGGCATGGTTCATCAGGGGGAGTATTATGCTCTGGTCCTCTTCGCTACCGTCGGCATGATGATCCTGGCCGCCGCTCAGAGCTTTCTTACCATCTTTGTCGGCCTTGAGCTGCTCTCGCTCGCTCTCTATATCCTCTGCGGCTATATAACACGGCGCGGCACGTCGCAGGAAGCTGGCATGAAATACTTCCTGCTCAGCTCGTTTGCCTCCGCGTTCCTGCTCTATGGTCTGTCAATGATCTACGGCGCAACCGGTAGCACGGCCTTTAACGGCGTACACAGCTATCTGAGTGGCGCACACGCCACATCGACCCTGCTTTTTATCGGCATGGGCCTGCTTACCGTTGGCTTTGCCTTTAAGATCTCAGCGGTTCCATTCCACACATGGACTCCTGATGTGTACGAAGGTGCGCCCGCTCCAATCACGGCCTTTATGTCGGTCGGCACAAAGGCCGCAGCCTTGATCGCCTTCGCACGCGTCTTTACTATCGTCCTGCAACCAGTCCACCTCGACTGGATGCCCGCGATCTGGGCGCTGACGATCCTGACAATCGTGGGAGGCAATCTCCTGGCGGTCGCGCAGAAAAACGTCAAGCGCATGCTGGCCTACTCCAGTATCGCGCACGCAGGCTACCTACTAACGGGCATCGTGGCGGGGAGCAACGGGAATGGGCTGGGAATGTCGGCCATCCTCTTCTACCTGCTCTCCTATACGTTTCTAAACATGGGAGCGTTCGGGGTCATCGCTGTGCTGGAGCGCACAGATAACACCGGCAGCGGACCAGACGATCTGCGTGGACTCTGGCGACGCCAGCCGGTACTGGCTGGTCTGCTGGCTTTCTTCTTGTTCGCTCTGGCCGGCTTCCCACCGATGGCCGGCTTCGCCGCTAAGTACTACATCTTCTACGCTGTCCTGGCCTCCGGGCATCCAGAACTGTTGATTATCAGCGTACTGGCCAGCGTGCTGGGCATGTACTACTACCTGCGCCCGATCGCGACACTATTCATGGAACGCCCAGAAACTACACCGACAACGTCCCCCGCCCGCACCTCTGGTCCGCTCAACCCGCCCGCTCGCCAGGTCTCGGGGCGACTGGCCACCAACGTTGGCAGTCGAACCACGACAGCGGTCGCGCTCAAAGCGGTGCCGGTGACCTCACGCCGACCGGCCGTCCTCGCTGAAGAACCAGTCGAGGAACCTACCATTCCCATCGACTGGCCCACCAGAGTTGCACTCTTCCTCGCCGTCGTCGGAACGCTGGCAATGGGAACTATCCTGCCCTTCTGGCTGATCCAACTTGCTCAACAGGCGGCCCATCTTATGTAGCATATGGTTACAGAAGTCTGACTATGCCACACAGCAAGGAGGTCATATGAGTCATCCCTGATTTTGTACCATCAAGGATGACTCATATGACCTCTTTCCCCTATGGCCCGACACGCTATAAAAACCGCAGATTGTGACAAGTTTGCTATACATAACGTCTCTCATATGGGATACTAAGCCCTGGCAAGAATCTCACATCTGCAATGTCGGAGGTATACATTATGACAATCGGTCCAATCAGCCTGGTAGACGTGCTCTTTATTATTACAGTTGTCCTGCTCGTCTTTAATGGCCTGCGCAATGGGTTCTTATTCAGCCTGATTAGCCTGCTCAGCTTACCAATCGCAGGAGTTGTCGCCTGGGTCTTCGGCCCACAATTGACACACGCACTGGCTGCCAACAATTTGCCATCCACGCCAATTATCGCCTTTCTCCTGCTGTTCTTTGGAACAGTACTTATCATCCATATCCTGGCTACCGCAGTCCGTGGCTTTGTCACGAATATTCCTCTGATCAGCACAGGAGATACCTTGCTCGGCGGCATCATCGGCTTTGTTGAAGCCTGGTTGCTGTGGGTAGCAGTGCTCTGGGTACTCCATAACGTGCTTCAGGATATCAATAACTTGCCAGCGGGCATCACCCCTGCGCAGCTTTCAGGCTGGCAAGATTTCTACAACCAGGCCATCAACCACAGTCTGTTTGCCCAGGTTAATAGCTTTATTCTGAGTACTATTCACAAATAAATCAGGAGCATCTGGCTTGCCTGGAGCAAGCTGCCTGCCGAGACATGTGGACTTGTATTCTTTTCCAGGCATGCTAGAATAAATAGAGGAGATGTCGGTTGTCTTTTGAAAACTCAGTGGAGGTTATATTACGACAAAACAGGAGCGATTGATAGGAACCCCTTCCGCCACCAGATTGGAACGCGCCTACCTGGTAGCCGTCGATCTGGATGAGAGCGAGAGCTTATGGAGTGTCGAAGATTCTATCCAGGAATTAGGCACTCTGGCCCGGACAGCAGGCGCTACAGTCGTTGGTACACTTATCCAACGTCTGCGCCATCCCGATGTTGCTACCTATATTGGCAAAGGACGAGCACAAGAACTCTCCGAACTGGAGAAAACGGTCGGCTTTGACCTGGTCATCGTAGATGACGAACTTTCCCCCTCACAACAACGCAACCTGGAAAAGCTGCTCCAGGCTCGCGTGATTGATCGCACAGCCTTGATCCTCGACATTTTCGCCCAGCACGCACGTACTCGCGAAGGTCGCCTGCAAGTTGAACTTGCCCAACTCGAATATCGCCTGCCACGTCTGGCGGGATCTGGCACCGAGTTTTCACGGCAAACCGGAAGCTCGCGTAGCGCGGGTCAGAGCGGCGCTGGCGGAGCAATCGGTGTCCGAGGTCCGGGCGAAACCAGACTGGAGATCGACCGCCGACGCATCCGTGGACGCATCTCCGAATTGCGCGAAGAGATCGAGGGTGTGCGTGAACAGCGCAAAGTCCACCGCCGCCACCGAGCAGAGCAGATCATCCCGGTGATTGCTGTGGTTGGCTATACAAATAGCGGGAAATCTACGCTCTTCAACGCCTTTACCGACGCTGAAGTCCTGGCCGAGAATAAGCTGTTTGCCACACTCGATCCAACCACGCGCCATATTACCCTGCCGAATAACCAGGAAGCGCTGCTGACAGATACCGTGGGCTTCATTCAAAAACTCCCGACCAAACTGATCGCCGCGTTTCGCGCCACATTGGAAGAGGTTATCGACGCTGATCTGCTGCTAGAGGTTGTAGATGTCGTTCATGAAAATGCGATCGAGCAGAGCGAAACGGTCAGCGATATCCTGGAAAATCTAGAGGCGGCCGACAAGCCACGCGTGACAGCGCTCAACAAGATCGATCTACTGGAAGATGACGCCGAACTTGATCTCACACTCTATCCCAACGCCGTTGCAGTCTCAGCGCTTCAGCACAGCAAACTGGAGGAGCTACGCGCAAAAATCGCCGAGATCCTGGGCAACAGTATGGAGATGATCCAGATAGTCTTACCGTACGAGAAAAGTGAGCTGGTCGAACTTTTCCATCGACGCGGTCATGTCCTGCGAGAGGAACATCGTCCCGAAGGCACATTTCTGGCGGGCACGCTGCCTCGCGCCCTCTGTGGCTATTATCGCGCCTATCGTTCAGTTTAAACAGCTTATTGCAACGACACTCAGGGCTTCTCCCTTTTTATAAATGCCTTACAGGCAAAAGTTTTTCCAGGGATGCTTCGCTTGCGGCGAAGCAAAGGTTTCCTATGCAGCAAGGCGTTTTTCAGACACATTCTATGCGCCTGAAAAACGCCTTGCTGCACTTTTTACTCTGGGTGAGGCGGTTTCGCTCTAGGAACAAAGAAGAGAAGAACTCTATCTGTAAGGTGGTCTGCTCGATAATAGATATCATTCGCCAGCAGAGTCTCCTGAGAAGAATGTCTGCTCGATAATCTGGCGCACCAGCGTATACACCTCGTCGAGAGGCAGGTTGCTGGCCCGTGCTACACGTCTGCATTCTTCGTACTCAGGGGCCACGCTGATCACGCGTGTCCCCAGGCGCTTGACCTTCACCAGCAGCGGACCGAGGGGAGTGATAATCTGCTCCTGGCTGCGCCGGGCCTTGCGTCGCTGCATCTGCTGAATGCGCACGCCGAGCGTACTGGTTTCGGTCAGAAAAAATGTGGTCAGCCGCTCTGTATCTGCGACCTGGCAGATCAGGGTCAGCATCACTGCTGGACGATTCTTCTTCATTTGCAGGGGCAGATAACTCACATCCAGCGCTCCGGCTTGCAATAAGCGCTCCATCAGGTCGCCCAACAGCTCGCCGGTCATATTATCGATGTTGCATTCAAGCACGCTAACCCAATCGGTCTCTGGCGCGTCATCGCCGCTCGCCGCTTCTGTCAGGGGTTGACCCAGGCAGACGCGCAGACAGTTTGGCCAGGGAAACTGCTTCTGACCAAAGCCATACCCAATGCGTTCAATGCGCAGTGCAGGCAACTCAAAACGCGCAAGCGTCGCCAGGAGAGCCGCCCCGGTCGGCGTGACCATCTCACCCTCGGCGTCCAGCGGTCGCCAGGGTGCTGCAACTCTGCGCAAGATTTCGAGTGTCGCAGGAGCAGGCACCGGCAACCAGCCGTGCGCTGTCTGGACGCGTCCGCTACTCAACGGCAACGGCGAAGCATAGATTTGCGCGATCCCCAGCGTTTCGACGGCCCAGACAGCCCCCACAATATCGACGATGGCATCGACAGCCCCCACCTCATGAAAATGCACTTCATCCACGCTGGTCCCGTGGACCTTCGCCTCGGCCTCAGCCAGGCATTGGAAGACAGCCAGCGCTCGCTCACAGACGCGTGCAGGGAGCGTTCCAGCACGCACCAGCGCCTGGATATCTGCCAGGTGTCGGGTAGGCTGCGGCGCAGTCAGCCTGACATGAAAGCGTGTACCACGAATCCCTTTATCGGTAAAAGGCTCGTAGTCGAGTTTATACCCGGCAAACGGCAAATTGGCGAGCATCTGCTGCAAATCAGCAAACGCCAGACCAGCATCTAGCAGAGAACCAAGAAACATATCGCCGCTAATGCCCGAATGACAATCCAGATACGCTATAACCTGTGACACACGCAAAACCTCCCACCAGATCTCTGTAAATCGCTTCCCCTTCCAGGGTTGTCTATGCTCTGCACCTAGAATATCACAAAACGCTCGCCACCCGATCCTTTGTTCAGGGGGCTGGGCCTTTACACAGGTAGGTTTTTCGCTGAACGCTTCGCCACAGCGAAGCCCAAACCTCATCGTGCAGAAAAGCTCCTTCCTGCACCTTCTTCTCTTTGGGGTGGAGCAAGCTTGCCCAACAATCGGAGAAAGACAAGAAACCTATCCGTGAAAAGGGGCTGGGCCACACGTCGAGAAGTAAATAGCCCTGGATGTGGTGACACTACATAAATCTTTTGGGGGCAGAAACACGTGTAGGAAGGAGACTTTATACAACAAAGCACCTGTTGATGCTCGACGCTTGACAGGGGCGAGAACACGTCCTAAGGAGTAAAACTCATGAATGAATCACGCATCGATCTCGAAAAGTATACGCATATCATCGGCGTGTTTCGAGCACAGGCACAGGCAGACGAGGCCATCGCGGCATTAGAGCAGGCCGATTTTACCCAGAATAATATCCTTACCACCGAGTATCATTCAGAGGGTAGCGAAGATATGCGTGTTCTGGTGCATGTTATGGCTGTTGAGCGCGAGCAGGAAGCGGTCGAGATCCTCGTCCACCACGGCGCAAATAACGCTGACCTTCCTCCTGGCACCGAGATTCTGAATGGGGACCTGGTAAGCCTCGATGCTCAGGTCGCTCCGCCGCTCACTCACCAACCTACGACTGTTGACCCAGAAGCCTTGCCAGCCAATTCAGAGAACCAGTAAAAATGACCCGCAAGATCGCTTTTCATTTCCGTTTTTTTCAACAGAGAAAGAATATCTAACTGTGTCCCTCTCCACGGGACGCTACCGGGTCCGGTCTCTTCTCCCCAATTGGGGATCGTTGCCCGGTAGCGTCCCCCCATATACCTGTTCTACTCCCTCTTTCGCGCTCCACCCGTATAGTGATCCACACACTCGAAGCTTTTGTAAAAGCACTCAAGACTCTTGACACGTTCTATTGTTTTTTGTATACCACGCCAGACGTACTAGTACGTTTAAAGGAGTAGACAGACATGAGATTTTCTGATTTGGAGAACGCTTCTATGGAGACTTTCAATCTGGGCCGCTTTTCTGAGCCACCGATTCTTATTCTGGCAAGCCTTGCTGGAAGTCCTAAACATGGCTATGCCATCATGGAGGATATCGAAGCTTTCGCAGGTATCCATCTGGGACCTGGGACGCTCTATGGAGCTATTGCACGCCTGGAAACGCAGGGACTTATTGAGCCGTTGCCCGCTGAAGAGCGCAGGCGTCCTTATCGTTTGACGATCTCTGGCGTGGCGTTTCTCCATGAGCAACTCACCGATCTAAAAACGTTTACTACGATGGGTCTGCAAAGGTTGGCAAGCATATGAATATCAGACGATCCCTGGTCCGTCTCTATCCGCACACCTGGCGCGAGCGCTATGAAGAAGAATTTCTGGCCATGTTGGAACAGCGTCTCCTTGCATTCCAAAATGGCGTCAATCCTCTCTCGGGCATAGTAGATGCCCACCTGCACCCGGCATTGGGGACAACAGGTCTGCCAGCGCATGAAAAATTTGAACAAGTTTTTTTCTCGCTCACACACTCATCTGAGGAAGGTCAAACCAAATGAGCACATCGCTGACTATCACCACTCCATCCATCTCTCAACCGGCAACCCCTTTAGGAAAGCTGGCAGCTTTAAGCCAGGTTTCACCTTACAGCCCAAATTTATCAATCAGCATCTGGCGGAGTCGTGAGGCAGTAGCAGCATGTGGGTCCAGCCCAAGCGCCCGATCCAGGTCGGCGAGGGTCTGGCGATACTCATGCTGTGCGAGGTCAGAACGGCCACGCCTGTAGTGAATAGTCGCATCATTCGGGTCTAGCGAGATTGCCTGCTCATAATCGGCGAGTGCCTGAAGATAAGCGTGCAGTTCAGAATGAGCATGGCCGCGCCTGTAATAGGCAGTAGCGTCCTTTGCATCAAGCTGGATGGCCCGGTCAAGTTCAGCAAGAGCAAGCGGATAGTCTCCTTGTAGGGAATACGCGTAGCCACGGTTACGGTATAGAAAAGCTTTATCAGGGTCGATAGAGAGAGCATACGTATACTCAGCGATGGCCCGGCTATACTCGCCCTGATCTCGGTAGACGTTGCCGCGCCCATTGTAGGCATCGGCATATCTGGGATTAAGCACAATCGCCCGGTCAAAATCAGCAAGAGCAAGTGGATAGTCTTGCTGGGAGGAATAGGCGTAGCCACGATTGGAATAGAAACGAGCATTCTCCGGTTCAAGAGAGATCGCCTGAGTATAATCAGCGATAGCGCGGGCAAAGTCCTGTTGATAATCATAGGAAATGCCGCGATAGTTATAGGCAGAAGCATGCTTAGAGTCAAGCGAGACCACCTGGGTGTAGTCAGCGATAGCGCGAGGATAATCGCCTTGCGTATAGTAGACAAAGCCACGATTATTATAGTAAGCCAGAACATTATCTGGTTCAAGCAAGAGCAACTGGTCAAGATCAGCGATAGCCTGGGCATAGTCGCCTTGATTATTGTACGCATAACTACGCCCGTTATAGGCATCAACATACCTGGGGTTAAGCACAATCGCCTGAGTAAAGTCAGCGATGGCAAGGGCGTAGTCTTTTTGAAAGTAGTAGACAAAGCCGCGATTGTTGTAAGCCGGAGCATATTTGGGATCAAGCACAATCACCTGGGTAAAGTCAGCAATGGCATGGGCAGAATCATTTTGATGGTCATAGGCATTGCCACGATTGAAGTAGAAAACAGCATTTGTCGAGTCGAGCGAGATAGCATAGCCATAATCATCAATAGCGTGGACATAGTCGCCTTGCGCATAGTAAACATGACCACGATTATTGTAAAAAGCAGCATTTGTCAGGTCGAGCGAGATGGCATGGCTATCCTCAGTGAGCGCCTGCAAATAGTCTTTCTGGGCGAAATAGATACGACCACGATCCGAGTAGAAAACAGCATTTGTCGAGTCGAGCGAGATTGCGTGGTTATAGTCAGCGAGCGCCCGCGCATAGTCTTTTTGCGCAAAATAGGCACGGCCACGATCAGAGTAGAAAATAGCATTTGTCGAGTCGAGCGAGATTGCGTGGTTATAATCAATGAGCGCGTGTACAGCATCGCCTTGCATTAGATAAGTATCGCCACGATTATTATAGGAGCGAGCGAATGTGGGGTTAAGTGAGATGGCGTGGTCATAATCAGCGAGCGCGTGTACAAAGTCGCCTTGCATTAGATAAGCATCGCCACGCTTGTTATAGGATAAAGCATCAGTGGAATCAAACGAGATGATCTGGTCATAAACAGCAATGGCGCGGATGTAGTCTCCTTGGTAGGCATATAATCCCGCGAGTTTGTTCAGACTTTTCATAGTTTCAGGGTGCGTCGATCCCAAATTTTGTTCGTTAATAGCCAGAATGCGCTGATAGAGCGGTTCTGCATCCTGATACTTCTCCTGTTGCTCATAGAGGAAAGCCAGGAAATCCAGGCTCTGTAACGTATCGGTATGCTCTGGTCCTAATGTCTGCTCTTTGACAGCCAGGGCATGCTGAAAAAACGGCTCGGCTTCGGCGTACTTGCCCTCGTTATAATAGCGAAGCGCCAGAAGTTCGAGACTCTCGGCAGTATCAAGGCCCTCCAGTCCTTTCACTTCATCGTTAATAGCTCGATCAGGCTCAGAAAAAGGCTCTGCATCGCTGTGCTGAGAACGACCGCGAAGCCCTGCCCACATATCACGACCCAGGCCAATAATACGCGCTGGTCGCTTGATATAAGAAGTATACGTCTTGCGTAGTTCTTGCATAGAGGGGTCGTTCGGTTCTAATTGCTGTTCAGCGATAGCCAGGATACGCCGAAAGACTGGTTCGGCTTTTTCAAACTTGCCCTGTTGCATATATAGGAAAGCCAGATTGCTCAGAGGGAGCAGGATGAAGGGATGTCCTGTACCCAACTTCCGCTCGCCAATCCCCAGAGCGCGTTGATAAAGCAGCTCAGCTTTTGGGAACGCTTTCCTCTTAACCTGACTATGGTAAAAGAGACCCAGATTATTCAGGCTCTCGGCTGTGGCGGGGTGATCGGGTCCCAATTTTTGCTCGCGGATCGCCAGAGCACGCTGATAGAGCGCTTCCACATGGGTAAAGTCACCTCGGTTCCAGTAGTAGAAAGCCAGATTATTCAAGCTTTCGGCTGTGGCGGGGTGATCGGGTCCTAACTTCTGCTCGCGGATCGCCAGAGCACGCTGATAGAGAGGTTCTGCACGAGCAAACTTCTCCTGATCGGGATAGATACGAGCAAGAGTACGCTGATAGAGTGATTTTGCGAAAGGAAGCTTATCTTGAAGTCGATAGAGGTGAGACAGAATGTTTGGACCACTCGAATTTACAAAGTCCAGGTGGCTATAGAGCATACCCAGGCTATTCAAGCTCTCAGCTACAGCAGGGTGATCTGGCCCCAGCTTTTGTTCGCGGATCGCCAGAGCACGCTGATAGAAAAACTCAGCCAGAGCGTACCCAGACTGACTAGAGTAGAATGCACCCAATCTGTTCAGGCTCTCGGCTGTAGAGGGATGATCTGCTCCCAGCTTCTGCTCGCGGATCGCTAGAGCACGATGATAGAGCGACTCTGCTTCGCGATAACGTGTACGAATGCTCAGGTATTGGCCAGCTGTATCGAGCATAGAGGCAGTTTCTGGACTGATCATCTGCTCTTCTTCCATCCAGAGTACACAGACCAGAGCGTGGGGTATCCACCGCTCACAGACATCCCACTGTGTCACATCCTCCACATCTGGGCTGGCTGCGGCAACGGCCTGCACGGTTCGTTGCTTCCATATTTTCGCTTCTGGAGCCTCGATATTTTCACGCAAGACCGCCTGCACGAGTCGATGGACCGCCAGAGTGTGGGTGCGCGGATCGCGACTCAGCAAGGAGTAGGCCCGTAACGCTTCGATTGCTTGATTGAGTAGATAGGGATCGGCCCCCACCAGAGTCAAGGATGTTCCCAGATGTGATGCACCTCTGGTGATGATCTCCTCGGGGATAGCGTCAGGGGAGAGATAGGCACAGAGACGGAGCAGGTCCGCAGCAGCCAGATTTTTCTGCTCGACGCGCTGAAAGGAGAGAGACCAAGTAGTGACGACTGGCTCGGAATGGTCACTGACGAGGTCGCGCCTGGCCGCGAGCAATGTCATGCGGTGCGTCTGGTAGAGGCGCTGATAGTCTGCAAGACCGGATGCCGTTTCTTCGATATATGCGCCTGCCTGATCGAGGGCCAGGGGAAGGCCGCCCAGTTCCAGAGTGATGGCGCGAGCCAGCGAGAGATCGGTAGGTGAAGCTGAAAGCAGAGAAGCATCAGGGGAGAGCGAGCCAGCGCGGCGCAGCAACAGGAGAGCGCCTATATCTTGATCCAGCGTTTCTACATCGAGACGCCGAGCCAGTTTCCCAGTAGATTGCGCACGCGTAGTGAGCAGAATATGACCGCCAGGGGCAGATGGAAGAAAAGGTAGAAGCAGATCCAGATCGTCGGCGTTATCAAGAATGAGGAGCCAGTTGCTATGAGTTTGCAGCCACGTTTTGACAGCCTCGATAGTAATCTCCTGTTTATTCACCAGAGATCCTGGGAGATTGAGCAACGTAGCAATGGCAGTATAGGAAGAAGTTAAGACCTCTGTGTTTTCGGCACGTGCCCACAGCACAACCTCATAGTCGTGAGCGTGCCGATAGGCATATTCGATAGCGATCTGTGTTTTGCCGATCCCGCCTAGTCCACTTATAGCTTGAAGTTGCGCGAGCGCAGTTGTCTGACCTGTTTCGAGGGTGACAGAAAGCTGGCCTAAGATCTCTTCGCGTCCGGTAAATACGGGATTGCGGGGATAAGGAACATTCCACACACGTACAGGCCCATCTCTGCTTGTGTGGTGGTCATCGCGAGAGGAAGGGAAGCGCTCCCGTGTAACGTACATTTCCAGAAAGCAAAGGGCATACGCCGCCGAGGCAAGAGCGCTATACTTGTGATAGGCATCGTCTTTCTCCTGATCTGCATAATCTGAGACACCTTTGACAATCAGCCACTCGATCCCCGGAAAGCGTTCCATAACGCGACCAAAGGCGGCCCCTTCCATGTCAATGGCCAGTGCGCCACGCACAGGGACCTGAATATCCTTAAACGGGTTATCACTGCGCACAGCATCCTCGGATGCAAGTGGGCTGATATGGCACTGAATATCTGGTGGGTCCTGGAAAGGGAAAGGGACCAGACCATAGCGCAGTTGCTCAATCATCGCTTTATCCTGTAGCACCAATGATGGCAAAAGCATTGGAGCCGGTCCTTGCTGTAGTATGTGGACAAGCTCTCTCCAGGCAGGGGCATGGACTTTTAGCTCTGCCTGAGGAATAGCTTTCACCGACCCTGTTAGCTCTGAATCCAGCCGTTCTAGCAGCCAATCCCGTTGCTGGCGCTTTGAGACAGGGCGAGGCAGCGTTGCAACACGTGGCTTCCAGAGGTCAAAGGAGCGCAGAAAATTGAGAGTATTCTCATGGATGTGATAGGTCATAGTATCGTGCTCATGTACAATCTGCCCTTGCTCGTCTTTGCTTATTTTACCTGTATCAGAAGCGAATGTGCGTTCGGCCACCACCAGGTCGCCAAGATTAGTATGGCGTCTATCGCCTGCGCAGATCCCTGTCATAACAGTCAAGCGGGGCTGATATTCTTCGATCACCTTGTTCAGATGCAGAAGCATTTCTTGAGAGCCATAGCGCGAGAGCCAGGAGACATGGATACACAAAGGCTCTCCTTGCTCATTAGCTATCGTTGCAAGACGATATTCATATCCACTGGGATTAACCTCATTGGTCCATGCAAGGTGATGGTATTCCTCGACGACCCCAAGAAAGGCCTGTGCTTCTTCAACAAGTGCACAAACGACACAAACATCGACCTGGAGACGACTCTGGGGTAGTTCTGGCTTACTCCTGGATACCGCCTGACGAGGTTGATGTACAGAGACACTTCCCAAGCGAAGGTCCTGAATTGCCTCGCGGATACCTTCAACCACGTCTCCCCATGCCTGGTCGCGATTGCTCCAGGTAGTGATCGCCCTCCCATCATGAGGAAGGCTTTGCAGGTGCGCAAAGGGTACACTGCCCCAATAGCAGGGACGAACAGTGATAGGAATCACACGGACCAGGCCTGCGTCGTGTCGTTCTAATAGGCGTTTCATATCAATCTGTCCATAATAGCTGGAAGCAAAAAAATCAGCACTCAGCAACAGCAAGATGATCGATGCCTGCTCGAATTGCTTATTAATTGCTTCTGCCCGGTTAGTACCAGGAATAATCTGCCGGGTATCCCAGGTTGAGATTAGTCCCTGTTGCTTGAGCAAACTCAGATGAGTTTCCAGTTGCTGAAGTAATGACTCATCTTTCGGGTCATAGGCAAGAAACACTCTGGCCGAACTCTGATGTATCGTCATGATGTAATGTTTGACTCCTGTATGAAACTATCATCATAAAGTATATCATCATCTGTACAATAGATAAATAGAAAATACAGGTTATCTCAGGTCTTTTCAGTTCTGCTTAAGCTTGCGGCTCGCACCCCACCCATAAGCATGAAGGTAGCAGAGAGGTGCTCTCTGCACTCTTGTTTTGCATGTTTTGTCTCCGGCGAAACATGCAAAACAAAAGAAAAGATTTGTTGGGGACACCCCAGATTACCTGTCCCCCAGACGGGTGCCGGCAAAGGGCTGCGCCCTCTGTACTCCCGCTTCACTTCATATCTATGCCTGCGGCTCGCGCCCTGCCCCCTGGTTTTTAGTGCGGTCGAGAATCTCAAGCCAGTGCGTCCGCTGAGCGGAGGAGAGTTCTTCGCTGTCGAGCAAGGTCTGGCGAAAAGTGGGCAGAGGTGGCAGGAGATAATCCGAGCGTTCTTCGGCCAGGAGATGCGGCTTCGCTGGTCCAGACGCACCAAGTGCCTCTCCTACTTGGTTCAGCGATTGGGCGAGCACATGGGCTAAACGTTGCAGCAATTCCGCGGGGAGGGTAGCTGGATCGAACTGACCGTACACCAATTGTACAATAATATCCATGCTGAGGTTCAGGGCGGTCGCCAGTTGAGGCAACGGACAGCCGCGCTGGCGAGCCAACGCCAGCAGCGGCGGCTCATCGAAAGGAGAGGCCGTGACTTTCTCCCAGGCCTGATCAAGTGCGAGTTGCCAGTCTACATGCGCCTCCAGAAGGGCTGTGGATCTCTGCGGCAGGCTGGCCTCCATACCGTGATAATAGGTCACAAAATCCACCAGCTCATGCGCATACTGCGGATAGCGGCGCACATAGTCCGTCAGGCGCGGCTGTTGACCGGCCTCCAGTGCGGCGACAAATTGTTCAGTAATCAGCCACAAGGCATCCTCATTCATCTCTGCCATCTCTTCCTCCTTGTCCGGTCTCAAACGCCCGGCGTAACTCGGCCAGAGCGGTGCGCAGACGATTACGTACAGTACGATCCGAAATATGGAGCAGTTCGCCCACCGTTTTCGTCGAGTGGTCTTCCCAAAAGACCAGCCAGACCACAGCGCGTAAATGTGTGGGCAGACTGATTACAGCCAGGGCAATATCCCGCTGCTCGACTGCCAGCAAAGCGGCTTCAGCGCTTTCGTCGCGCACCTCCAGGATAGTCGCTAGATCTTGTTGCGTCTGCGTTCTTTCAAGGCTC
Organism: Ktedonobacteraceae bacterium; assembly: GCA_034437695.1. Lineage (GTDB taxonomy): Bacteria > Chloroflexota > Ktedonobacteria > Ktedonobacterales > Ktedonobacteraceae > Paraktedonobacter. Next base: position 613 of record DAOTTJ010000078.1, on the reverse strand, counting down.
GTCAATAATATCTGAGGAACGCGGCGACCGGCGTGTTCGACGTTGCGCCACTGACCCTCACGGCGCATAAAACGCTCGTAGACATGTTTGCGAGCAAAACGCAGACTATGGAGAAAATTCTCCTCCCAGAAATGCTGACCGAGATCGATTAAAGCCCGCAGCAGTAACTCGCAGAGGTCAGCGCACAGGTCTGAAGCCAGAGCCTCGCGCTCACCGGACAGACAGCGTATATTGCCCAGAAGGTGAGCAACCCATTGCTCATTGGCGGGCTGTAAGCGGCCAAGCACGATCTCGAAAACGTGCCGCTGAGTCACTTTATCCTCGCGGACTACCGCCTCGCGTAAGACCTTGACCAGGACCTCCAGGGGCATAGTCTGGTCAACTGCGTCGCTCGCTTCGAGCAGACGCCAGAAAGCAATTGAACCATAAGGGGGGAGTGTATGATAGAGCCGAGTCAGAACTGCACGGCGGCTTACAAAGCTATCGCTTGCGGACAAGCTATTCTGCGAAGCATTGCCAGACTGCTCAACTACGACCTTTTCCATGCTGCCAGAACCTCCTACGTTACCCATCTACTTCACTTCATTCATTAAAGAGTATAACTGTTTCTTTG
>DAOTTJ010000077.1:0-7919 GCA_034437695.1 Ktedonobacteraceae bacterium | reverse complement strand
GATCCCTTCCAGTACTTCTTGCATAGACGAGGCATTGCTTAAAGGACCGGGAAGGACCTGGCTCGTGTTCTGGTTCTGGATCAGCTCGTCGCGCAGACTGTGGAGGCGTACCGCGAGGTATTGTTCCAGGTTGGCTACCGAGTGCTGAAAGGCGTTGCTCAGTGAGCCTAGTCGTTTATCCAGCGCATTGCCCATCGCCTCAGTCAGGTCTTCCCAGGGTAGCTCGGTCTGGATCTCAATCGTCTCTAGAGGCGGAAATATCGGCTGGACCGCTGTGCCTGGTTCGGACCTGTACTGGCTGAGCAACTGCTCAATGTCCTGTAACTGATCAGTGAGCAGGCGTTCGACCTCTGTGGCCTGCTGTTGCTGCTCTGTCTCTTGGTGCAACGCACTGGCGAGTAGCTCGCGCAGCGTTTCTAGTATCGCGCTCAGATTGCTCTCATTGGCTGGCGGTTGTGTGAAGCCTGCCGGTGGCAGGTTATCCAATATATCCTGGCTGAGAATAGCCAGACGCTGGTCAACACTTTGCTGAAATTCTTGAAAGCGCTGGTCAAGCCTTTGATCTATTTCCTGACGGTGTTTGCTTAATTGTTGTGCAAGAATTGAGGAAAACGCTTGTAGTTCATCTTCGGTAAATGACATAAAGTCCCTCTCATTACCTGTCTCACCATGCTCCAATACCACGCGTGCACGGTTAGTATAAGATCAGTTTCGCATACATGTCAATGTGCAAATCTATTTACGAAGCTTTCTCAGCAAGAAGAGAGAGAAATTTGACGTGTGCCTCTCAGACGTGTTAAATTATGAGGACTATTCTGACTACACACCTCCATGTCCAACCGTTGTTCTATTGAGCTAAGAGTGTTGCCTATGAGTAAGGCGGGAGGCCTGGCTCGCCTGTCGCGTGTCCAGGTTTTTTTGTAAAGAGGAGAAACGCCGTCATGGCGCAAACATTTGACGAGAAATTTGCTCTGGAAGGATTGACCTTTGACGATGTGCTGATTGTACCGGCAGCGTCGTCGGTACTGCCGCGTGAGGTAACTACCAGTACTCGTCTGACCAGGACTATATCGATCCATATTCCTATTCTGAGTGCGGCGATGGATACGGTGACCGAAGGTCGGCTGGCGATTGCCCTTGCGCGTGAGGGGGGAATTGGGATTATCCATCGCAACCTGTCGATCGAGGATCAGGCCCAGGAGGTGGATAAGGTGAAGCGGTCAGAATCGGGCATGATCACCGATCCGATTACGCTGGGACCACAGCGTCCGTTGAGCGAGGCTCTGGCTGTGATGCAGCGTTTCCATATCTCGGGTATTCCGATTACCGAGCATGGGAAGTTAGTGGGGATTCTGACTAACCGCGATATTCGTTTTGAGACCGAGTTTGACCGTCCGATCGCGGAGTTGATGACAAGTGACCACCTTGTGACCGTCCCGGTGGGGACGACATTGGAGGAGGCGCGTGATAGTTTGCATCGCTATAAGATTGAGAAGCTGCCGGTGGTAGACGAGCACGGCCTGCTCAAGGGTCTGATCACGATGAAAGATATCCAGAAAAAGATCCTCTATCCCAATGCGGCCAAAGACGAGTATGGTCGTCTGCGCGTGGGGGCAGCGGTTGGCGTTGGTCCCGATACCGAGGATCGTTGCGCAGCCTTGATTGAGGAGGGCGTCGACCTGCTGGTCGTGGATACCTCGCATGCACATTCGCAGATGGTGCTGGAGGCTGTCGCGGGGGTCAAAGATGCGTTTGGTCGCCGTGCGCAGATTATGGCGGGCAACGTCGTGACCTCCGAGGCGACCGAGGCCCTGATCCAGGCTGGCGCGGACGCGGTCAAGGTCGGAGTTGGACCGGGTGCGATCTGTACCACGCGGATCATCGCGGGCGTGGGTATGCCCCAGATTACCGCCATCTACGACTGTGCGCGGGTAGCGCGTCGCTACGATGTGCCTGTTGTGGGCGACGGTGGTATTCAGTATTCGGGTGACATTGCCAAAGCCATCGCAGCCGGAGCAGATACGGTCATGCTTGGGAGTCTGCTCGCGGGCGTCGACGAGAGTCCGGGCGAGCTGATCATCTCGCAGGGCGAGCGCTTCAAAGACTATCGTGGGATGGGTTCGGTCGGAGCTATGAAACAGCGCAGTTTTAGTAAAGACCGCTACTTTCAGAACGAGGTTCTTGAAGAGAGTCGCCTGATCGCCGAAGGGATTGAAGCACGCGTGCCGTATAAGGGCATGCTCGGACCGCTGGTCTATCAACTGATTGGTGGTCTGCGTCAATCGATGGGGTATGCGGGCTGCGCGACTATCGCTGAAATGCAAGAGAAGACGCGTTTTGTGCGCATTACCGGCGCAGGATTGCGCGAGAGCCATCCACATGACGTACAAATCACTAAAGAAGCGCCCAATTACTATGGCGCGAAGAATAGATAGCAGAAAGCCAGAGAGATGACGTTGTCGCATGGAGAGCAGCACGCGCTGGCTGCGTTGGACGAGACGGGACTGCTCCAGACCTTGCGCGAGCTGTTGTTCATTCCAAGTGTGACCGGATGTGAAGCGGAGGCGCAACGCTGGCTGGCGCAGCAGATGCGTGCGTCTGGTCTGACGGTCGATCTGTGGGAGATCGATGTGGAGGAGTTGCGTCGGCACGCTGACTTTCCGGGCATGGAGGTCGAGCGTGCGCAGCAGACTGCGCTGGGTCTGGTGGGATGCTGGACAGGGAGTAGTGCCGAGGGGCGTCGGTTGATCTTTAACGGTCATATCGACGTTGTGCCAGCCGGCGAATTGACCCGCTGGTCGCACGATCCCTGGGGCGCGGAGGTCGAGGGCGATCTACTCTACGGGCGCGGAGCCTGCGATATGAAGGGCGGTCTGGTCGCGGCTCTCTACGCGTTGAAGGCGCTGCAAGAGAGCGGGACCAGCCTGCCAGGCTCGTTGCTTTTGCAGAGCGTGATTGGCGAAGAGGACGGCGGCCTGGGAACGTACGCCAGTCTGGCGCGTGGACACGGTGGCGACGCAGCGCTTATCTGCGAGCCGACCTGTCTGCAACTGGTCCCGGCCCAGGCCGGAGCATTGACCTTTAGCGTGCGTGTGCGCGGCAAGTCTGCCCATGCCTGCGTGCGCCTGGAAGGGGTCAGCGCTATCGAGAAATACCTGGATCTGCACCGCGCACTGCTCCAACTGGAGCACGAACGCAACCGCGCAGTGGTCCACCCGCTACTTAGTAGATTGGCGTTGCCCTATCCACTGAGTATAGGCGAGCTACAGGCGGGCGACTGGTCGTCGTCGGTGCCTGAAGAGCTGCGCTTTGTCGGGCGGATTGGTGTAGCGATGGGAGAGAGTCCGCAGAGCGTGCGTGAGCACTTTGCCCGTGTGCTGTTCGACGTAGCAATGGCCGACCCCTGGCTGCGCGAACACCCACCCGAAATTGACTGGACGGGTGGACAGTTTGCCAGTGGCGAGATCGCGTGCGATCATCCGCTTGTCGAACTATGTGGGGAATGTCTGCGTGAGCTGGGTGAAAGTGAGCCTGAGATCGTCGGGGTACCATACGGCTCGGACCTGCGTCTGCTGGTCAACCAGGGTCGGATGCCGGCGTTATTGTGTGGACCAGGTGATGTGCGGCAGGCGCATACGCCCGACGAATATGTGCATATCGCCGAAATAGTGCGTGCGGCTCGACTCTATATTCTGGTCGCCATGCGTTATTTACAAGGGATGGATACGAAATAAAGGAAGAGCGAGCGGGGTAGACCAATGCTGGTGAAAAATGCGCGAGCAGAGAGCGTTCTGATTGAGGCGTATTAGCCAAGAGGTCCCATGATGATTGCACTGTTTTGCTGCATTGGATACAATAGCACCAGTCCATGCGAACTCAACCGTAATGGCACCGTAGTTTACGGAGGAAAAGATGGTCGATCTCAAGCAGACACTGAGTCGCTTTTTAGCGATACCTGGCGTCCGATTGGCGGTCCTGGTTGGACGTGATGGCCTGTTAATCGAAGGTTTGACCCGCGATGGGAAAGAAGACATGGAGGCTGTGGGGGCGATCATGACCAGTAGCTTAAACACAGCGGAGGCCCTGGGGCAGGAAATTTCACGAGGTGGGGTTGTGGGTGCTTTGATGGAGTATGAGCGTGGGCTGGTGAGTATCGATCCTCTGGGCGATTTTGCCCTGGTAGTAACCTTATTTGATAATGCATCGTGTATTGCTCGGGTGCGCCATCTTGTCAAGATGAGTCGCAGCGAGATTCTCGAGGCATTGGATATAGCATAGGTATCTGCGTTGTATTGTGGCATAGAGAATAGAGTCCCATCTTGATCGAGCGTGTACACAGAGGGCGGCACGTACATGGAGCAACTGACTAATCTCATTATTTCGGATCGCGAGCTTGCTGTTATCACTGCCGCGCTAAATAAGCTGATGAACGATACTAGCGCTACTTCCGTCATGTTATTGGATAAAAGTGGCCAGGTGATTGCTACGCAGGGAACGACATCAAGGCAACAGGCGACCTCGTTAGGGGCATTGCTAGCGGGTGCATTTTCTTCTTCGCGGCATGTAGCTGAATTGCTGGGCGAGAAAGATTTCCGTACCATTTTTCAGCAGGGTGTGAATGAGAATATTTTCACGACCATGGTTGGGGAGCAATGGCTGCTGGTCATTGTTTTTGATAAACTGACGCATATCGGGTTGGTGAAAGTCCTTTCCCGCAAAGCTTCAGAGGAGTTGGGACGTACCCTGGAGCGCGTACGTAGCGACACCACTCGTCAGAAGTCCTCAGTACTCAATATTAACTTCCGTTCCTCGGTAGAGGATACCATCGATTTGCTTTTCCGCGATTAGGGGATATGGCATATGGCGCTCATAAATATCGCAGCTCAGGAGATCCATTGTAAGATCGTTTACTACGGGATCGGTTATTGTGGGAAGACCACAAACCTCGACTATATCTTTAAGAGCATCGATCCCAGGGCCAGGGGAGAGATGTTCAAGATTGCTACGGAGACCGAGCGAACGCTTTTCTTTGATTTTTTGCCCCTGGATCTGGGGTCGGTTCATGGTTTCCGTACGCGCTTCCATCTCTATACTGTACCTGGCCAGATCCTCTACGAGCGTACGCGGCAGGCTGTGTTGAATGGTGTCGATGGGATTGTTTTTGTCGTCGATTCGCAGGCTGAGAAGTTCGAAGAGAATGTGCAAAGCATTACCGAGCTTGAGATGAACCTGCGTCACCTGGGCAAGGATATGAACAACTTCCCGTTTGTCATTCAATGGAATAAACGCGATATGCCCTCGGCGCTGCCTGTGCCGGTGCTTGAACGCTATCTCAATCGTCGCCGCGTTCCAAGCTTCGAAGCAATGGCGGCCAATGGCAAAGGGGTCTATGCTACCTTGCGCAGCATAAGCAAGCGCGTCATGCAGAGTCTTTAGACGGTTCTCTCTTTTAAAGAGTGAGAGCGACTTTCTTTTAAAGAAAGCGACCAGGTCTCCCATCGATGTACTTTCCGGGGGCCTGGTCGCTTTTTGTGCCGTGCGGTGTGCTCTGGTTTTATGCCAGTGCTTCGACTTGCTCAAAATTTGGCTTGAGGTCGGTGAGCGCGTGCAGTTGTGCGACCGCTTCGTCGCGTGTGACCTCTCCGGCGAGTAGCTCGTCGATAATGTTTTCAAGCGTAGAGCCAGGCGACGGATCGCGTGGATTGATGCGCACGCGCCCGGCTAGCAACTGCTCTCTGAGCGTCGTCCAGAGATAGATGGCAGTCACGAGTGCGCCTACCACCGTCATGGCCAGGCCGGTGTGCATGGTTGTCGACCAATTGCTGATGGCCGAGCCAAACAGCGCGGTTCCCAGCGTATAGAGCGTGAGTACCCCGCCGATCGCCAGGGTCAGGATGCCTCCCGCCAGCAGTGCCAGGACAAAGCCGCGACGTGGGAGGATCGCTGTCGTCGGATTTTGAGCATAGCGCCTCCGCAGATAGATATCCAGCGGTATATAGCCCAAACCAGTCAGGAGCAGGGCCAGAGGCACGATCCAGCTCGTCGCAGCGACTTTCTCCAGCAGATCATAGAGTCCGTTTGCTACGCCTACCCAGAAGACAACCGCCAGCGGTATGCCTGCGATCGATTGCTCGGTCATTCCGAGCAGGTAGGGGGTGATCCACTTGCGTTGGACTATATCGAGCAGGAGAACAGAGTAGACCGCCCCGCTCACGATACCGATGGCGAGCGGCACTGAAAAGTTATGTGTAGGATTGACACTTATCACATTGGTAAAGCTGATTGAGACGTGAAAAATCGGCGAGAAGAGCCATGTGAGCAGGACAAACACCCCATAGACAAGGTAGCTCACGCCAAATGCCAGGCTCAGACTATGGGTAACCAGACGTGTTCCCCGCGATGTATCGTTGCGCGTGAACAGGCCGTAGATCAGCCAGCAGAGGAGAAACCAGAAAGTCATTGCCAGCAGGCCAGCCAGATTCTGGCTTGAACACTCGGAGGCGTATATGTTACAACTGTCGAGCGCTCCACGGTTCGCAAAAAACGCGCTGTCGATCAGTGGAACGATGGTCTGGGAAAAGGCTACGGTTAGGTAAAGCAGAAGAATCGCCTGCATACCAAAGATGTGTATACGCTGAAAAACCACTGCTGCGCCCTTTGCAACTGGTGTGCGCCTGCACTCCAATTGGAGCAGCAGAGCCATACAGAGCAGCGGCAAAGAGTAGGCCAGCTCCCAGACCGCTCCGTAGTTGCTGTTTGTCGCCCAGTCTGCAAGTGCGCCGAAGCCCAGGATTGGCACGCCGATCAGCACCCCCAGAGCCACGCTCGCATTCAGAAAAAACGCACGGATCGCACTCGTCGCCGCGGCTGGCTCCTGACGAATATCGCGCTGAATCAACCAGTAGTGAAGTCCGCCCACCAGACCGGCGATCACCCAACTCACCACCGCCAGGACCACCGATTGAATGATTTCAGACTGGGTAGGTGGCGTCATATACCCTGCACGCAGTCGGGTCAACAAAAAAAGTGTATTCAGTAATTGCGATGTTGTCACAACGAGAAAGATGCACATAGCGATGAAGACTATATAGAGGTAGAAACGATAAAAACCGCGAGCCATATTCTTCTCCTTTGCTGAAAAAACGTATACAAAGTGCGCAGACACATTTTCCTGAGAATAATAGTACTACTTTAATTGACGAAATGCATAGGGCATATGTCCCATCTTGGGATAGAGAAAGTGCTCATAAGGAAGATTGTCCTGGAGCAGGTGACGCATCTGTTTCCATATATTTCCAATCTGCTCTATAATAGAGCATAAGAAGAGGCACGAATCTTCTTATGAGCCATCCCTATCATGCGTGAAGAAAGCGGTCAGAGAAACGCAGTAGGAGTGCAGAGGATTGCCGTCCTCTGACTAGGGGGTTCGGGGGCGCAGCCTTTACACGGGTAGATTTTTCGCTGAACGCTTCGCCACAGCGAAGCCCAGACCTCCCTGTCCTTCTTCTCTTTGGGAGCGGGGCGGTCTTGCCCGACCTTCAGGGAAGGACAAAAAACTTCCCTGTGAAAAGGGGCGCAGCCTCCGAAAAACCTTTTTTGCTTGTGTCGCAGGTCGCCGCAGGCTACTTGCAACACAAGTAGGATGTTTGTCCTGATTTGACAAAATCAGCGATGGCTCATAGCAGACCAGAGAAAGATTGACAAAGCACTAGGAAGGGCAAAGACTTTTGTAAAGCCCTGGACTATGGGCAAGAGATTGCCAGAAAGAGCAACCATAATGACACAGCAGGAGATGGAATTTCCCGATCTACATGTAGACGAAACCGAAGCTGAAGCTGCAAGCGACTATCGGGGATATCGTAGCACAAGCAAGCCGGATTATATCGACGAGCCGTATCAGCGCCAGACAGATCACGCTC
>DAOTTJ010000076.1:0-7501 GCA_034437695.1 Ktedonobacteraceae bacterium | reverse complement strand
ACCAGTTGTCCGGTAATCAACTCGTTGGTAATGGCGATGCGCATCGCTTCATCTTGAATGTTTGCGGTCGCCTGCGTTGCGCTCGTACGATGCAGAATCATTTGATGGATCGACTCATGAAAACTACTAGCTATCCTGTCCTGCGTATCTTGCATAGCCTGCAAAAAACTTTTATCCTGCATCGTTCTTTCTCCTCAGCAAATGCGCCAGCCCTCACAAGGAAAAGCCGCCGTCCGATTTATATGTGCCTATTATAGCAGGGTTTGACTCCTAGAACTACTGGTAAGACATTTGGTGGCAGTCTCTATACTAGAAAAGGAAGTACGGACGAAGGGTCCGCAACCTCCAAATTGACCTGAACCTTTTGTCAATTTCTTCTCTTCTCCCACTCTGTGGAAAGAGCACTTGCACAACCAAACAGTCAGACTTTGCTCAAGCGGCACACGTACTCAGCGAGGATAGGACGCACCACCTGCATTCCGCTCCCTACCAGTACAGAAAGCCGCACAACCGGAGTTCACTGACTCACTAACACATATAAGGAGACTACCAATGTCGACAAACATGCGTAACGAAACCCGCGAACGCGGCGAGGCGATCAATCCCCTCCTGCTGGCAACTCTGCTGACCAATCGCGAGGAGCGCGAGGAGCGCCATGAGAGCATCAATCCCATCGTTCTCGCCGCTCTGACCACCCGTCACAACGAAGGCGATGAGCAGCAGGAAGGCTTCCAGAACCCTCTCATGCTCGCCGCTCTGCTCAACAACCGCGAAGAGCGCGAGGAGCGCCATGAGAGCATCAATCCCATCCTGCTCGCCGCTCTGACCACCCGCCACAACGAAGGCGATGAGCAGCAGGAAGGCTTCCAGAACCCTCTCATGCTCGCCGCTCTGCTCAACAACCGCGAAGAGCGCCGTAACAACAGCATCAACCCTCTGATGCTGGCCGCCCTGACGAACCGCCGCCACGAAGGCAAAGAGCAAGCCGAAGACATCAATCCCATCATTCTGATGGCCCTGATGAACCGCCGTGAGGAGCGCGAAGAGCGCCACGAGAGCATCAATCCCATCATTCTGATGGCTCTGATGAACCGCCGCCACGAAGACAAAGAGCAAGCCGAAGGCATCAATCCCCTCGTTCTCGCCGCTCTGATGAACCGCCGCGAAGAGCGCCGCGAGCGCCACGACAGCATCAATCCCATCTTCCTGATGGCTCTGATGAACCGCCGTGAGAAACGCGAAAAGGACCGCAACTAGCCCACTCACGACCTCTCTTCTCGTCGCCTCTCTAGACAAGAAGAGCATATGGCTTTCTCGTATTTGGGTGAATAATACGGCCTCAGGAGTAGAGCAGTCTACCCTCTTTACTCCTGAGAACCGATCATAGGGAAAGGAAACTACTCTCATGGGAAATCAGGCTGGACAGGACACTATCCAGGATCGCTACGATCCACTGGTCGAAGCACTTATCCACGAACTGCTCACAGATGCCACCGCGCATCCCAAAACATCCAATAAAGCGCTCACAGCCGCCCTGACCGAAGAACTGCTGGCCTCGCTGATCTCCTCAGCACGCACGACCTCGCAGATATCTTCCTTGCACACCGCTATCGTGGCCGAAGCCCTCGCACCCGCACTGGCCGAAGCCCTCGCACCCGCACTGGCCGAGACGCTCGCACCCGCACTCGATAAGGCTCTGCAACAACTGGTGACGCCCGAGAAAACCGCACAACACACAACAGACGCCGATAGCCAGGAACAACACCAGTAAACCGGAGTCCGCGCATTCCCTGCCGGCCAACTGGCAACTTCCCACTTCGACGTACGCGTACACCAACCGCATAGCTTCCAACCAGACAAGCATCTACTCCTCAGCGCAACCCGCCTCACAGCGCAGTGAGAGCTTCCAACCTGAGGAGCAGATCCAACAAAAACCTACTCCTGTCGTTCAACAAAACACTGCTTTCTAGCCAACCCTTTACCAGTCGCCACAGACCGCCAGACCGCGAAAATAGTCAGCGCAAAGCAGAGCGAGCAAAGACGTTTGAATAGCCCTGAGGCGATGAGAAGTATCGCTTGTGCCGCATACAATATATATGTAAAATACTGGTGGGCCAGGCGTTAGTTAGTTAATAAACTAGATCGTATCTCCTCAAATGAAATACAGACAAAGGAAGCGAGACAAAAAGATGACAGAAAATACACCAACCCCTCCAACGCCAACGATCGGCTCAACCCAAGCTATCTCACCAGTGGGACTACTCCACGCCCAATATGCCTGCCCCGCCTGCGGAGCCGTCATACTCACCATCGATGGTAACGAACTCAAGTACGAAAAAAGCCACGTCCACCATATAACTGACCCCCATACCCAGGAAGTATCCTTGCTCTTCTACCACCGTTCCGATAGTGGCAATATCATCCCCGGCAAAGCACTCTCGAAGCCGTTTTTTACATTGGCATCTACAGTCATAACACCGCTCGAAAACTCATAACTATCTGGCAACCGTAAACCCATACCAGGCTTCAATCAAAACCTGCGTATAACTCACATGCCAGACGAGTAGTTCGTCGTCTCTTTCACATGTGTCCCCTTTATAAGTCGTCCCTCATTTTTCTGAAGGACGCAGTCAACGAGATACAGCAGGAGTTCAGAGGACGGCAGTCCTCTAACTAGGGGTCGGGGACTGGCCCCCGAAAAACCCTTTTGTGCTTGTGTTGCAGGTCTCCTGGGGCGACCTGCAACACAAGCAGGATGTTTGTCCTGATTTGACAAAATCAGAGATGACTCATAAAGAGTGAGGAGGAACAAAGATGGCAAATCCCATCGAAAGTTACAGAGCACCCTTCTTCAGCACCAAAGAAGGACAGGCGCGGGAAATCAACGATCTTCCCAGGCCAGAGTTCGTCTGGAAATTGCCCGCGACCTTTCGACCCCTGATCGGACGCGAGCAAGAAGTCGCCGCTGTCTGCGCCCTCCTCCAACGCCCGGATGTACGCCTGCTGACTTTGCTGGGAATGGGGGGCATCGGCAAAACCCGTCTCGCCGTGGAGATAGCTACTTCCCTGCGCACTCACTTTACCGATGGCGTCTGCTTTATCGCCCTGGCCACGATTACCAACCCTGTACTTCTCCTCCCAACTATCGCCGCAGAACTCGGCATTCGCGAGGTCGTCGAGGCACAGATGCCTTCTCAGATTACCTGCGCTCTGCGCTCGAAAAATCTCCTGCTGATCCTGGATAACTTCGAGCAGATCCTTAGCGCGGCTCCCACACTAACTATGCTCCTGGCCGACTGCCCATACCTCAAAATCCTTGTCACCAGTCGCGCTGTCCTACGCCTACAGAGCGAATTTGACTATCCCATCCCACCGCTCGCTGTCCCCAACCTCAAGCAGCTCACGGACATCGAGCAGATCTCGTGTATTGCCGCAGTCGAGCTTTTCCTCCAGCGCGTTCGCGCTCTACAGCCGACCTTCTGTCTGACCCAACACAATCTCGCGGCTATCGCCGAAATCTGCGTCCGCCTCGATGGTCTGCCCTTAGCTATCGAGCTGGCCGCCTCACGCATCAAGCTTTTACCGCCACGCTCTCTGCTCAAAAAACTTGAACACCGCTTCGAGATCTTAACCCGCAGCGCCTACGATGCCCCAGCCCGCCACCAGACACTCCAACATACGATCGACTGGAGCTATGATCTGCTGTCTGGCGAAGAACAAGCACTCTTCCGTCAACTCGCGGTCTTCGCCAATGGCTGCACCTTAGAAGCAGCCGAACACATTACAAACGTGGCTCCTGCTTCATCCGAGGTCTCTCTTGCGCTCCTGGATAGCATCGCTTCGCTGATGGATAAGAGCCTCGTCCAGCAGAGCGAGCTGGACGGCGAGGAACCACGTTTCCGCATGCTGGAGACGCTGCGCGAGTACGGGCAGGAACGCATGAGCGAGCGGCAAGAGGCTCAAACTATCCACCGCCGTCACGCCCTCTACTACCTGAAGCTGGCTGAAGAAGCCGAAGCGCACCTCAAAACCGCCAGGCAAGACGAATGGCTCGCTCGCCTGGAACAGGAACAGGAGAACCTGCGCTCCGCCTTGACCTGGCTCACTGGCCAGCACGAGGTGGAACTTGCGCTCCGCCTGTGCGCCGCACTCGGCTGGTTCTGGCACATTCATGGCCATTGGAGCGAAGGACGCCGCTGGCTGGATGCCACACTGGCCCTCAGTCCGACGACCCCACCCTCGGCCAGCCGCGTTCGCGTTCTCTACAGCGCCGGCAACCTGGCCTACTATCAGGATGACTATACGCACGCACGCCTCCTGCTGGAAGAGGCCACAGCCCTGGCTCGCTCGCTTGCATTGACCACCGAACTCGCCAGTCCACTCAACGCACTGGGCATCCTGTTGCACGTCCAGGGCGAAAGCGCCGCCGCACACGCTCTGCTAAGCGAAGGCGAGGAACTCTGCCGCACCACGGGCCAGCACTGGGAACTGGCCTATCTGCTCCGCCGGCTGGCGCAACGGGCGCTCCAGGACAACGCTCCGCCGCGAGCCGCCAGTCTGGCCCACCAGGCACTTACGCTCGCCCAGACGCTCGGCGACACGTTCCTCATCGCCATCACCCTCGGCACCTCGGGCGATATCGCAGCCTACCAGGGCAACCTGGCCCAGGCCACCGTCTACTTTCGCGAGGCTCTCCCACTCGCTCACAAACTGGGCGATACTTCGCTCAGCGCGATCATGTTGCAGAACCTGGGCTATATCGCAGGTCTGCAAGGCCATCTATCAGAGGCCGCCGCACTCACCCGCGAGGGTCTTCTCCACTTCCAGGAATTGGGAGATCGCATGTTTCTGACCGCCGCGTTGCACAGTCTGGGCTACATCACCGCCCTGCAAGGCGAACCCGCCCGCGCCTCGCTCCTCTACCTGGAAGGTCTCCAGCTTGCCCTGGAGATCGGCTACGAAACCCAGGTTGGTGCTCACTTGATTGGCCTGGCCGGAGTCGCAGAGGCACAGGGAAACTACCAGCAGGCCACACGCCTGCTCGGAGCCGCCGAGACGCGCTTCGATGTCCATATCTCTATGAACGACACCGAGCGTGCCAGCTACGATCGTCTGCTCCAACGCCTCGCCATTCACTTGCCTGAAACGACCTTTAAAGCCGCCTGGGCTGAGGGACGAGCGATGACGCCACAGCAGGCCCTCACCGCGCCAGAAGCCTACGAACGATCGCCCGCACCGCCCGTTGCCAGAAGCGAAACGCTACCCGCTACCTACCCCGCAGGACTAACCACCCGCGAAGTAGAGATCCTGCGACTGGTCGCGCAGGGTCTGACCGATGCTCGCGTGGCCGAGCAACTGATTATCAGTCCCCGTACCGTCAACTGGCACCTGACCTCGATCTACAGTAAGATCGGCATCTCGTCGCGCAGCGCCGCCACGCGCTTCGCCATCGAACAACATCTTACCTGATCCTATCAGCGTCCACGCCTCATACTCCCGAGAGCGACGCCGCGCCCGACCAGTCCATTCAGGTCCACGTCGCTCTCATTGGACACTCCCGGTAATTTTACCAAGAGACCCACACCGTCCCTCTTGCCTGGAACAAGTAGACGCTTCTGGTAATTCTACAGGCGAAGAAAAGCTCTACACACCCTACACTGTGAATAGAGCAAGACACGTGATTGTGTTCTTCACTCAGATGACCCAACAAGTGTGGTTGGCCATATCCTCTCTAGAAAGATCAAAAGGAGCAAACACCATGAGTCAAGCAGTCGTAGAAAGCGTTGTCCATCTTCTCCCTTACCTGCGCGGTGGCAGTGGCGGCGGTTCTGGCAGCGGCGGCGGTTCTGGTAGCGGTACCAAAGCCCCGGTGCTCATCGGTTCAAAGACCGTCGAGGTCCGCGAATCGGACTGGGATGTTGACACCAACCTGCTCATTCAGCCAGGCGACATCGTCACATTCAACGCGACCGGCTCGATCTGGGCTGGCGTCTGGTTCACCGGCACCAATGGTCCCAACGGCTGGAACAACATCGAAACCGACCCCAAATTTCCACTGCCAGGCACGCATCCATTCTGCCTGCTGGGAAAGCTGGACGGAAGCTACTTTTTTATCGGCGACGGGTCTGGTCAGATCACGCGTGCGCTGAACGAGGGCGAACTCTTCCTGCGCATCAACGACGACCTGCCCGGCAACGGGAGCGGCGCGTTCTCTTGCCTGATCCAGATCTATCGCTAACCCTATCAGAGTCACCAACAGAGGTGCCATTTCCTGCCATCGCTCTGCTTTTCCTCAGGCAAACCTGGATCAGCAGAGCGATATCCCCTGAGAAGCGACTCAGTGGCAGACCGTGACCAGCGGGGCGACAGTGTTTGAGGTGATATCATTGGGTGCAGATACGTGGACCGAGGCGATCCCCGGAAGAGCAATCCCCTCCGAGATTGGATCTTCCCAGAAATACTCGTAGTTCACGCTGGTCTGACCCGCATCCACCGGCAAACTATACTGCGCAGTCACTCCGGGCGTCGTCTCGCTCTGGTCGGGCGTAAAGGAGAAAAACAGCGTGCCACCAGGACCACCGGGCAGGATGTGAAAGGTCGCAACGTAGGTCTCTCTGGCCAGTTCGGTGCCGCAGGTAATCGGGCCTGTAGGGTTGACACTGGTGGTGAGCGTAATACTGGTAAGCACAAAGACTACAGGCATCGGCGTCGGCGTGACCGGCCTGCACGTGCCAGTCGGCTTGACCAACGTGGAGGTCAGCGGATCAGGCGTATGCACAACGATCCCGCCCAAACCAGGCACCACGTTGTCGGTCGCAAGCTGACCGTGCCAGGCGAACGTATATGCTTTTGTGGTAACACCCGCAGGCATCGCCAGCACAGCCGGTGGACTACTCCGTCCGCTATCCATCGTATACGAAAAATGAACGGTGCCGCCGGGACCACCGGCCAGCACATGAAAGGTAGCCGTATATGTCACCGTAAGCAACGTACCGCAGTCCATCCCGCCAATACTAGCAGGACTGACCGCCATGCTCACGCTCGTTACCTGAAAAGGATGAGTCGTCACGCTCGTCGAAGTAGAAGCAGTTTTGGATGCCACAGACGTACTACCACAGGCTGCCAGAAGCAGCCCACAGAGCAGCAGCAGTAAAACTATGCGCAGAAAATGACCGTTTTTTCCAAACATAATCGCCTCCTCCAGGTCCAGATTGGCCTGATAAATCATACGTCGCGGACAGCTATCCACAGCCATAGAATCAGGGTCGGAAGATTTGCCTGGAGTTGTTGCGGGCAATCCTTGCCCTCTCATTATTCCGTCCATGGTGCACATGCGCGATCGTTGGATGATCCGTTCCTTCTAGCGCCAAGTATAACGCGGAGACGCAAAAATGGCAAGGTGGGCAACGCATCGAAACTGTTCAGACTTCCCCTACGGCGTCCAGATTGAGACACGGAACAGAGCGTTTGTGCTCTCGGCTGCATACCTGCCTTCAAATAG